>JAIYAV010000232.1 GCA_027488855.1 Saprospiraceae bacterium | reverse complement strand
TATCCTCCGTCCGATTTTTCCCAAGATTTTATGGCTTCAACATTGACCAAGTGAGATTGGTGGGTGCGCAAAAAGCCGTATTCCTGGAGCATTTCTTCAAACTCACCCAGGTTTTTGGACACTAGAATGCTGGATTGATCGCGAATGTAAAAATGGGTGTAATTGTTTTCGGCCATACAACGAATGATGTCGGCAACGGGGATCAGCTCAATCCGTTCGGCGGTGGGCAGCGCGATGCGCTTGGGTACTGTGGTTTCACGGCGACTTTGGAGCAACAATTGCAATAGGGCGTATTCCTGTTCCATGTGCAGGCGATTGCTGGCTTTTTGTATGGCTTGGACCAAATCCTGCACCCGAATTGGTTTCAACAAATAATCAATCGCACTGTAGCGGATGGCCTGCAAAGCGTAGTGATCGTAGGCCGTGATGAAGATGATTTTGGGCCAGGGCTGCGGCAATTGCTCCAAAAAATCGAAACCCGTTCCATCCGGTAATTCTACGTCCAGCAAGATCAATTCCGGCAAATGCTGGCGAAATAGCGCCAAAGCCTCAGCTACCCCTTGCGCCTGCGCTACGACCTGAACCTGCGGGCAGTGCTGCTGGAGGGTGAGGTGTAAAAAAGCCTGATTGTGCGCTTCGTCTTCCAGAATGAGGGTTTTCATCAGCAGCAAGGGAGTTTAAGGGTGACTAAGGTGCCGGATTCTGCGGGCGTTTTTTCAGCCAAATCGACAATGCTCACGCTTGCCTCTGCGCCATACATCAATTGCAATCGTTCCTGATTCATCTTCAAACCACTTTGGGTGCCATTGCTGTTTTTTTGACGAGCCTGGTGGATGCCCACTCCGTTGTCTTGGATAGAAATGATGACACAGGGGCCATCTCGCTTCAATTGTAGTTCAATTTTACCCCCTATATTTACGGGAGCCAAGCCGTGCAAAATGGCATTTTCCACATAAGGCTGTAAAAGCAAAGCTGGCACTTCACAAGCATTTACATCCAATTCAGGGGCAATGTCCAGGTGTAAGGTAAAGGGTTTGCGCAGATTTTCCAGTGCACAATATTGTTCCACCAAGTCCAATTCCTCCCGCAGGGAAATGATGCCTTTCTGGGTAGCCCGCAATACCAGGCGCATCAAGGCTGCCAAATCCGCCAGGTAATCATTGGCTTTTTCGGATTGCTGGCTGGCGATGAGGTGCTGAATGGAGCCCATTGTATTGAAAATAAAATGGGGGTTTAGTTGAGCGCGCAAACTTTTGAGTTCCATTTCGGTAAGGCGGCGCTTGCGGGCTTCGCGGCGGCGGATGTAGCGGGTGCGTAAGGCGAGGAAGGTGCCACCCAGCAGGAGGTTAGCGAGAAGAATGTAGAGCCAGGTGAATTGGGGTTTCAGTGCGGTTTTTTGGGCTAAAAAGGGTAGGAGGCGGTAGGCGAAATCGGCGCTGATTTGTCTAGGCCCCTCAGAATTATCCATAAAATCACTAATTACACTCGCTTCGTTAACGAAATACAAGCGATTATAAGCTGATTCATCCCATTTTGTGCCTTCGTTGAAGCAAAAGCGATCATGAATGGCTTGAGCTGCTTCCTGGTCTTTGGGAAAAAAGAGGTTATCTTTGGTGTAAGGTGGTGGTAAGTTTTTACCTGGAAATTTTTGCTTAAACTCGCGATAAGGCAAAGGATAGACGTGGACAATATTGAGAGAAGGGTGGCGCTTGGCCAATTTGGTATATTCAATATGGCCGAAAGAATAACTGCCTAACTCCATTCTAAAAACGGTCTTTTTACCGCGGAGTTTACGGGCATTGAGTTTTTTGCCTTTGAGGTTGTATACTTCAATGTCGGGGAGGGCTTTGCTAGAGGTCAGGCTTTGTTCTGTGTCGTGGAACTTTTTGATATTTCCAACCAATACACTATCTGGGCAAGTACGGATGAAATCTGCCGCATCGGCTTCAAGATATTTGTAATTATCATTTAGAAAAGTGTAGCTTCCGGAAATGCTATTGTAAAGTACTTGGTACAATGGATCAGCTGTCAACATGAATTTTGTTAAGGCATTGAAGTTGTTCATGGGCATACTAGAAGGGTAGACACGGAAAGTACATAAACCATTAGCTTTGTATTCTGTGTATCGATAATTTAAAAAATTTGGATAATCATAACTGTACTCACACCAATCATTCAATACGGGTAAACTTTCAATACGTTCGAAATATCTTTTTGGACTTAATTGCTCAAAATCAGGTTCTTGGTACAGTCCAGCGAATTGCAGTAATCGATGACCTTCTTTGTAACGATGAACCCAAAATACATCCCAAAAGCAAAAAGGGTTGACTGTTTTTTCCCAATTCAAAAACAGCAAAGAATCCTGAACATAATCTCTTCGGACGTCCTCATAAAAAGACTCTGCTCCTTTTTTAGTGTTGATGATTGTAGTGAGTCTTACCCCATCCTCTTGGTATTTTTTGTCATTTTCCCAAACCAAGCGCAGTAGCTCATTTTCCTTGGCGCAATTGCCCGTATATATGGCTTTATCTTGATGCCGAAAATCAGCATAAACTTTTAAGTGATCACCTGGGGATAAAAAAATGGGTACATCAAACAGATCAAAAGTGATGTTGTGATTTAAAGGGATTTTGAGATAAAGACTTCCATCGCTATTCAGATTGAATTGAGCTTTGACCCCGCAGCGAAAACGCAAGTAGTTGAGTATTTCTTCTTTGGCCTTCAACGCGCCAGCCACTTTAAAATGAGAAAATTTACCCTTTACCGTTGCTACGGATTCCTCCCAGCCTCGGAGCCATAGGCTCTTACTACTCTTACCATGCACGTTTTTAAAAGCGCCATATTTGATCCAGCCGTTAGCCTTATCGACGGTCAATTGCTGACCCTTCCCAAAATGACTGTGTCGCAAAAAACGGTCTGCACTTATGGTCGCAGAATCAGGGACGGTGATGAAGTTTTTTATTTCATATTTGCTCCTTTGTTGTGCGGGCAACCACTCCATTTTCGGATCAACCTGAGGAGGGCTAAGTTGCCACAAAAAAGGTTTAGAGGCGAGCTGTGACTTGGTATCAATGCTTTTCCCTGCTATTAAAATTTGATGCCTTAGCACTCTGCCGTGAGGGTCGACAGTTACTAAAAATTCCTTATCATTCAAGTCCCAATATAAAAAGTCTTCGGGTTGGTGATGGTACTGCGAATCGTAATAATTGCAATTATTTATTCGTCCTGCTTTCACGCGATAACGTTTCGCAATTGCTTTGAGCACAATACGGGCATCATTTTTTCTTAAAACCTGAAAAGACCAGTTTATTCTCTTTATTGTGATAAAATCTTCATTGTAAGGTTCCCCGAAGAAACGACGCTCCTCCTGCCGCACATCCAACCAATACGTCTTCCCCACTTTCCATTCAAAAGCAAAAGGCAAATCAGCTTGAGCAAGCAAAATCCCTCCCGAAAACAGACAACAACAAAGCAGTAATACAAGATTGAGTCTCATAATCATCATGTCTAAAATTAGCAATAATTCTCAGGCTAAAGTGCAGACAAGCATCCATTTTAAAGGCCACAAATGAATAAGCTGTAGCTGCGAATGAGTATTTGGAACATTTGTATGATCCGCCGTAAAACTATTGCTCAGCATTTGGCATCTTTGCTTAGCAGTGGGGCAAAAATAAGTGATCATTTTTCCTGAGCCAGAGGATTAGATAAGGCACTTGGAATGAAACGTTTACTCATCTAATCTTCTGGCAAAATGATCACTTATTTTTTTATCGCCCCTATAGCGCATATACCTAATTTTTTAATTTTTCGTTTTCCACTTTTAATTTTTCACTTTTCACTTAACACCCATGTCCAACGTCAACATCACCAAAACCGAAGTCCTCGCCAACAACTGGTACACCCTCCGCAAAATCACTTTTGAGTACCAAAAAAAAGACGGCACCTGGGAAACCCATAGCCGCGAAGCTTACGACCGGGGCAATGGCGCCGCCATTCTGTTGTACAACCCGGAGCACAAAACCGTCATCCTCACACGCCAATTCCGAATGCCCACCTACGTCAACGGCAATGCCGATGGCATGATGATCGAAGCCTGCGCCGGGCTGCTGGATCAGGACAACCCGGAAGATTGTATCCGCCGCGAAACCGAAGAAGAAACGGGCTATCAGGTGCGCGATGTGCGCAAGGTATTTGAAGCCTACATGTCACCGGGTTCAGTGACCGAAATCCTCCACTTTTTTGTAGCCGAGTACAGCCAGGACATGCAGGTAAGCGACGGTGGCGGCCTGGATCACGAGCAGGAAAACATTGAAGTGCTGGAATTGCCATTTGCGCAGGCGCTGGCCATGATCGAAAATGGGGAAATTAAGGATGCGAAGACGATTATGTTGTTGCAGTATGTGCAGATTCAGGGCTGGCTGGGTTTAATCACCATTCCTATGTGAGTACTAGGTCACGCTCAAATTACTCAGAATCAAGCTTGAATCTTAGAGCTACTCAGTCTAAGGGGCGATAAAAAAATAAATGTTCATTTTGCCAGAGGATTAGACAAGTAAACGGTTCAATTTAAGTGTCTTATCTAATCCTCTGGCTCAGGAAAAATGAACATTTATTTTTGCCCCACTACTAAGGTGTTCTAAGGTGCCTAAGGTGGTTCAAATTAAAAACATCTAAAATTGTTAGAAGACAACTTAGGCTTATTTTTTGAACCACCTTAGGCACCTTAGAACACCTTAGATACGCTGCATGTTAAGTATACTTCAGCAAAGCAGTTTCACAATTGTAGTCTTTATCGTGAAACATTTTTTATCAAGCCTTAAGTTGTTACCTGCCCCATCAACCACTCCACCAACAGCCGCACCCCAAAAGCCGTCGCCGATTTATGCGGCAAAAAATCCACATCTCCATAAGCTACCCCAGCAATGTCGAGATGCGCCCAGGAAGGGTGCTCATCCACAAACACCTCCAGGAATTTGGCCGCGCTGATCGCACCCGCCGCAGGTTTGCCACTGAAGTTGCGCAAGTCAGCCACGTCGGATTTGAGTTCGTCTTTGTACACATCCCAGAGAGGCAAACGCCACAGCCGCTCGCCACTGTATTCGCCTGCTACAGCCAGCGATTCCGCCAGTTGGTCGTCATTGGCAAACAAACAAGCCGCATGGCTACCCAAAACCCGCGCCGCGCTACCTGTGAGTGTAGCCAGGTCCACGATGCTGTCCACTTTGTAATTGCGCACTAGGTAAGAGAGCGCATCGGCCAGAATGATGCGACCTTCCGCGTCCGTATCGGTTACTTCAATGGTACGGCCACTGTAGGAGTCGATCACGTCGCCCGGTTTGAGAGAGTCGGCGTCTACACTATTTTCGGTGACGGGAGTAATGCCAATCAAATGGAAGGGCAATTCCAGCCGCGCCGCTACTTCAATGGCCCCGTATACCGCCGCCGCACCACTCATGTCACTTTTCATGTGGTGCATATTGGCCGAGGGTTTGATGGAAATCCCACCTGTATCGAAAGTCACTCCTTTGCCTACTAGTCCAATGGTACGGGTTGCCGTTTGTGCAGGAACGTACTCCATCACAATACAAACGGGCGGAGCAGCACTACCTTGATTGACCCCCAAGAGGGCATAAAATCCTTCCGCTTCCAATTCCGCTTTTTCTAGTACCCGCACCGAAAAATTGCCCCTTTGCGCCGCAGCCCGGGCAAAGCTGGCCAAATGAGCCGGCTGCTTTTTGTTGCCAGGTGCATTGATCAGGTCGTAAATGGCCAATTGGGCTTCGGCGATCACCTGTCCTTGCGCTACCGCTTTGGCCACCGCTTTGACACTGAGGGTGGCGGGCAAATAAAATTCCACTGCCGCCTCTTCGGTAGCCAAAGGGTGAATTTCTGCCGCCTTACTCTTGTATTTCCCAGCATCGTAAGTGCCCAGATATAGGCCATTGACGATGGCTTCGATGCATACGACGTGTTGGTCGGATGGTAAAATGGACGCATCGAGGTAGATGCCCAGACTTGTAGACAATTTACTCTTTTGGCGTGCCGCAAACAAACGCGTTGCACGCAATGCTTCCGCAAAACTTACCTCTCGCCCCAATCCAAGCAGAAAGACCTTACAATCAGGGCCGTACAAAACCATGGTTTCGCCGGTTTCTGCTTTAAAATCTTCCAGCGCAGCCTTGAAGCTAACGCCAATTTGTGTGCCAATTTGTTCAAGGTTTTGTATCCATTCACCTTGATTGTTGCTTACAGGGATCAATACTTGTTGTGCTCCCGCGACCCAGCCACTCTGCCAGTTTATTTTCATTTTCCCAACCGAACTTTTCCTGCTAAATGAAATTTTTATGCTAAAAAAATGCCAACAAAGCCTTGCTTATTGCTCAGTTTTTCAGATTGCCCGTAAAAATAAACGAAAGATGCTATTTTTAAGGTTTAAATCGGTTTTGATCCGCATTTAGTACTATTTTCAACAAAACTATCAGCAATTATGAAGCCACTCTGGGGCATTGATCTGGGAGGCACCAAAATAGAAGGGGTGATCCTTAAGAGCAAAGAAGATCCGCAAGTATTGACTCGCCTGCGTGTTGCTACCGAACAAGAACATGGATACCATCACATCATCCAGCAAATTGGGGTGCTGATCGATTTGATGAAAAAAGATTCGGGCTTGGAGCCGGAAGCCATTGGTATGGGCACGCCGGGTGCGTTGGACCCCATTACGCATACCATGAAAAACAGCAATACCACCTGCATCAACGACATGCCCTTCAAACGAGACTTGGAGGCCGCGTTGAATCTGACTTTCGAGTTGGCCAATGATGCCAATTGTTTTGCGGTGGCTGAGGCCAAAATGGGGATTGTGCAAGATGTGTTGCCCAATGCCCGCATGGTTTTTGGCGTCATCATGGGCAGTGGCGTTGGTGGCGGTTTGGTGATCGATGGCAAGGTATGGAACGGCCGGCAAGGGATTGGCGGCGAATGGGGCCATAGCTTTCTGGACGAATCCGGCGGGCAATGTTACTGTGGCAACGTGGGCTGCGTGGAAACCGTTTTTTCAGGCCCGGCGCTGGAGCGTTTTTACCTAGCTCAATCCGGCCAAAAACTCAAACTCAAAGAAATCCTGGAACGCCACAAAGCCAATAGTGATCCGCATGCCAGCGCAACCATTGAACGTTTGTTGCACTTTTTTGGCAAAGGCATCGCCAATTTGATCAACATCCTCGATCCTGAAGTGATTGTTTTGGGCGGCGGAGTAGGCAATATTGATTTGTTGTACACGGAAGGCATTGAACGGGTGAAACAGTTCGTCTTCAATCCACGCCTAGATACCTTGATTCTGAAGCCCAAACTCGGCGATAGCGCCGGGGTATTTGGTGCCGCGTTTTTGATGGCGGATTAAATTTAAAAACTCACATGAGGCAGAAAGCAGCTTCGCTGCTTGTTTTTGTAACCGCGACGACGCGACGGCGCGACGAGTTATTTGGCTGCGCCAAATGTGTGACGTAAAACGACGTAAAGGTGTGCGAAGCACACATAACGTCGCGCCGTCGCGTCGTCGCGGTTACAAAACATTTGGCGGTAGCCAAATCAAAAAATCGTTCCTTAGACTGCATAATGTGAGTTTTTAAAATAAATCCCACTAAAAGCAGATACTGATTTTCGGCACAAAAAAAGGACATCGAAAGAGCAATTGCCTGTTTTCGATGTCCTTAAGTATTGTTTTGTAGCGTGAGGCGGGCTTGAACCGCCGACCTTGCGATTATGAATCGCACGCTCTAACCAGCTGAGCTACCACGCCAAAAAATGCTCTACTTCAAAAGCGAGTGCAAAGATAGTAGTCCTGGCGGTTTCTAGCAACCTTAGACCCTATTTTTTTGCAGCTTATTTGAAAAAATCTTTTTCGTTGGGCAATTTTTTCTGCTCTTCCTTTTCCATTTGTCCAAAAAGCAGGTTGACTCCGATCCGCCCATTGACGGTATTGCTGTTGGAACTTTGCAGGAGGGTCAGCAAGTTGTCGGTTGCGGCTACGATTTGCAGCGGGCCAATTTTCAGGCTGGTATTGACGCCCACATTGTCGAAACGTTTGTTGCGGATCACATAGGCACCACCTAGGGTGAAACCTTTAAAAATCTGCATCTGCAAACTCAAGGCCAGGGCCGGGAACCACTCATCGGCAATCCGTTCACCATAAGCGAGCACCCCCACTGTGGTATTGTCGTTCATTTTCAAATTGGCACTCAAAAAAGAATAGGCGGGTAAACTGGTCGCGTAAGCTCCATTTGTTTGACTGACTTTAAACCGTGCTTCCAAGGTATCCACGATGCTGCCAAAACTGACCGAATCGGTCCAGACATTGGGAAAAATATCCAAACCCTCGAAAGTATATTCCCCTTTGATGGCCAATTGAGTAGCGTCTTGTTTCCAGTTGATTTGCCCTAAGTCCAAGATGGAAGCCGCCAATTCAAGGTTCCCGAGGCGGAGGCTGGCCCCCAAGTCCAGTGCAAAGCCTGTATTGTTGGTCCAGTTGTTGCTCCAGTCGAAAGTGGCGATGTCGAGATTGGCGCTGATGTCCTGAAAACCATTGTAGCGCAACTGGGTGCCCGCAGTGTTGAGGCCGTAATCCGCGTTGACGGTCAGTTGGTACACATCATCGCTGGTGAAGAGGCGAAAGTCGTGGTTGAACGAAGCGATGTTGCCTACCCCGTTGAGCAATTTGATGCGCCCACCCAGGGTGAAGTTTTTGCTCAATTTATAACCCAGGCCCAATGCAAATTCCTGATAAGCCTGAATTCCGATACGCGGCGCGATCTGGATCTCCTGACCGATGAACTGGGCATTGCCTTCCCAGGCCAGTTGAGCCAGTTCCTTCGGGTATTTGGAATACGCATTTTGCCGCACCTGATGGCTCAGGGAAAGGTACCAATCGCCTGCGTGAAAACCGATGCCAAGGGTGCCGAGGTCGATGCGGTCGCGGATGTAATTTTCGGGCTCCAGTAGGCTGATGGCTTTTGCTACATCCACTACGGTTTGGCCTTGAGCGTTTTTTTCCAATACCTCATCCAAGGTAAAGCCGCTTACTTCTCCATAGCCATATATATTGGGCAGCGAGATGGTGATGCGCTGCTGGGGCAGTAGCGCAGGGTTGCTTTGATGGGCTTGCCAAGTGCCACGGATGAAGTGCGAACCCAAGTCGAGTTGGGCCATTAGGGGCAAAGACAGGGTAGATAAAATAAACAGGAAGAGGAGACGCATCGGTTTTTGGGTTTTCTACACTAACGTGAATGTGGTAGCAATGTTTCTGAGCGGTAAAGATATTTGATTCGTTAAGATTTGGAACTTTTAACTGCTTACATTGCGTTTTGCTCACATTCTTTTGCCAGTATTATGGCAAAATCAACCAGGTTTTTATGAAAATTCTAGTCACAGGAAGTGCCGGACATTTGGGCGAAGCGCTCGTGCTTACCCTTCAACAAACCGAACATGAAGTAATTGGGCTGGACATCCTCCCCTCAGCATTTACCAGCCGAGTGGGCTCGATTGTAGACCGCAATTTTGTGCGCCAATCTATGCAAGGGGTAAACGTAGTGCTGCATGCCGCGACCCTGCACAAACCCCACGTGCTCACCCACAGTTTTCATGATTTCATTGACACCAATATTTCAGGAACAAACAATCTGCTGGAAGAAGCCGTGCAGGCGGGAGTCGAAGCCTTCATTTTCACCAGCACCACCAGCACTTTTGGCGATGCGATGAAACCCCTTCCCGGCGGACCTGCGACCTGGATTACCGAAGCAGTCACGCCCATTCCCAAAAACATTTACGGCGTGACCAAAATTGCCGCCGAAAACTTGTGTAAACTCTTCCATCAACGCCACAACTTGCCCTGTTTGATCCTGCGCACTTCCCGTTTTTTTCTGGAAGCCGATGATCAGGAAAGTACCCGCACACAGTTCGCCGACCTCAACGCCAAGGCGAATGAATTCCTCTACCGCCGGGTTGATCTGGCAGACATTGTGGATGCGCATCTGCTGGCGATGACCAAGGCTAAAGCGCTCGGTTTTGGGCGCTACATCATCAGTGCTACAACGCCCTTCAGTGAAGCAGACTTACTAGGTTTGCAAAAAAATGCACACGATGTAGTCAGTGGTATTTACCCGGATTTTGCTGAAATCTACACCCAGCAAAACTGGGCAATGTTCCCAAGTCTTGATCGAGTTTATGTCAACGAGCGCGCCAGGCAGGATTTGGGCTGGCAACCGAAATACGATTTTCGGCATGTACTGGATTCGATCAAAGCAGGGGCAGATTTTTTCAGCCCACTGGCGAGGCAGGTGGGATCAAAGGTATATCACGACCGGGCGTTTGGAGAGGGGCCTTATCCGGCGGAGCAGGGGAAATGAATGGGGAAAGCTTGAACTAGCAAGGCATTGTAAGAACTCAAGTCGTCTGGCGAAAGGGCGGTGGTTTAATCACCCTTCAGAATTTCCTTCTTTCAATAATTCCAGAACATATTGCTCTTCAACCCCCATCATTTCTGCGATGTTTGATAAAGGAAGCTGCATGACATCGTGAAGATAGTAAATCAATCTATTGAGGCGTTGATGTTCCTCTTCCTCGCGTTGCAAGGCTTCTTCCTCGCGCTGTAAGGCTGCTGTTGCACGTTGACGTTCCTCTTCCTCACGTTGCAGTGCCTCTTCTGCACGTTGGCGTTCCTCTTCTGCGCGTTGGCGTTCTCTCGCGGTACGCTGCCGCTCTTCAGCCAGAAGGCTGTCTGACTGGGTTTTTACCTCTGCTATTATTTTTTCGTAAGTACTCATCGCCGCTTTGTTTAGTGCTTTGGGTAATATCTCTATAAACTCCCGAACCTGTGCTGGTGCAAGTTCGGTGTTTTTCACAAAATACACAAGCAGGACTTGAAAGAAGTCCTCGGGGCTTCCCTCCTCATCCAGGCCAATGAATATTTGTTGTGGATGCTGTATAATAAAGTCTGGTTCTCGGATGTACTTCATCATGAACAAGGCATTGACCAGTAAACTTTTGCCTAAAGCCAAAATCACTTCATCACCCAGGGCATTCACATGGGTAAGGTGATAGTCGAATCGTGGTAGGTAGCGCAGCAGGCTTTCAGGAATGGATTTGCCAAAATACCTGGATAAATCGCGTACTTTCCAGCGCTTCTTGCCCTGATAGATGATAATGGGTATGATGGGTGACAGCTTCTTTTTTTGTTTCAATTGCTCTTCCATACCATCCAAGATGTAGCGCAAAAGTTGAAGATGCGGATGGGTCGGCACTTCGCTCTTGTGTTCAAAAAGTAAGCAGATGTTGCATGCCAAATCTTGCCTTTTAAAGGGTAATTCAAAGATCAAATCAGAAAAATACTCTTGTAGTGTCTTTGAAACATAAGAACCATTGACTCGGGTCAGCTTACTGGTATCCAATTCCGCAACTAACTCTGCTGGCAGCATCTTCTGCACATAATCCAGCGCGATTTCCAAACGACCAAAAGTGGCCTTGAAAAATTCATCATGCGGCTTGGCTGGCTTTTTAGGCATTTCTATTTTTTGAAAAAAAATAGAAAAAGTGTCATTAAATTTAAAAATAAAAATAAATGTTTTTTTTATTTTTTCCTTTATTGATTTACTTTACGGGGCCATTGTAATTGGCCAGATCCGTTCCAACTATATTCATCCGCGCTGCTATTGTTGTCGCTTTGGTATGAATATATTTGGAACTGATCTGGTCAATTACAATGGCCCCGTTAAGTAAATCAATAAAGGAAAAAATAAAAAAAAC
>JAIYAV010000338.1 GCA_027488855.1 Saprospiraceae bacterium | reverse complement strand
GCGGCCATCTACGCGGGGCGGAGTGCCGGTTTTCATGCGTCCGGCTTCAAATCCCAGTTCTACCAATTGTTCGGTGATGCCTTTGGCGGCACTTTCGCCTGCACGGCCACCGCCGAGCTGTTTTTCACCAATGTGGATGATGCCATTGAGGAAGGTGCCGTTGGTGAGTACCACCGCTTTGGCGGGTATTTCGAGGCCCATGCTGGTGACCACGCCGCGCACAATGCCGCCACGAATGACCAAGCCTTTGACCATGTCTTGCCAAAAATCTACATTGGGATGTGCTTCCAACATGTTGCGCCACTTGCGTGCAAACAACATGCGGTCGCTTTGTGCCCGTGGGCTCCACATGGCGGGGCCTTTGGAGCGATTGAGCATGCGGAATTGCACCATGGTATGATCGGTCACAATCCCGGAATAGCCCCCCAACGCGTCGATTTCCCTCACGATCTGCCCCTTGGCGACCCCGCCCATGGCTGGATTGCACGACATTTGGGCGATGGTTTGCATGTTCATCGTCACGAGGCACACTTTGGAGCCCAAATTTGCTGCGGCCACCGCGGCTTCACAACCGGCATGGCCCGCCCCCACTACTATCACATCGTATTCGGGAAACATCAATCGCTATTTTTCAAAGCCTGGCTGTTTTTTTGGAACGGAGCGAAAACGAGGCCATTTTTAGTCAAATGAGGCACAAAAAGCGGAGTTTAGCAGCGCTAAATGAGCATTTTTGGAACGAAATTTGGCTAAAAATGGACCGTTTGCAGCCCGATTTCAAAAAAAGAGCCAGGCTTTTGGAACGCAAAGTTAATAAAAGGTATGGTTTCAATGCTATTGAACAGTAAAATGGGGGAAAACGTTCGACTGAAGAGAAAAGTGGGAATGGATATGGTTATTGGCATTAACATGAATTATAGAATCACCTTTTTACTCTCCAAAAATCTTCTCCCCAGCATCTGTATAAATTGCCGGAATCACCAGCAATTTGCCATATCCTATCCTCGTTTATCTCACTTTCACAATTTCCTAAAAAACTCAAGTAATCAGGATACAATTCGTAGATGTTGTTTCCGAATTTATAAATCATTTCGTCATTTGAGTTGACAAATATCCTTCCATGATTTTCGTCTGAAACGCCCAAAAATAGCTTGGTGTGAGTAGGTAATGCTAAACGAGCACCCCTACGCAAAAACCGACCCCTCCTCCTTCAAATACCCTCCAATACAAAACCCAACTCCATCCACCACCTCAATGTCCTTGTGCCAATCAATCATCTGCCAATTGTCATGAGGTGTTGCCACAATGACTTTTTTGCTATCCGAAAGCACCCAGATGACCTTTTCAACGCCAAAGGCCAGGAGCTTGTCCGTTTTTTGCTGGATGTAGCTGGTTTCGGAAAGCTCCTCTTCCATGTCGGCATTGATGTCTACTTCGATTTGAATTTTTGGCGGGAGTGTGGCGTAATTTTTATCAGCTTGAGCTGCTGAAAACTTCGTTTTTTCATAAATGGCAATATCCGCGCATAAATTATTTTTTCGATCAAGATGAAGCCCTAGTCGGTTAGTCAAAATACAGTACCGTTCTTCATCAAGTTGATGAAAAAGGATTTTCAATACAAACGAAACAATCACACTTTGCAAAGAATTTGCACCCCAAATTTCATCAAAAACCTTTTCTCCTTTCAAAGCCTCCCGATACCCTTTGTAATAAATCGGCTTGCCGTCCATGATTTCATAAATCAAGGCAGCCGGAATCTCTTTAGCGGGAATCCGGGGCAGCTTTTTGCGTGGACCTTTAGGAGCAATCATCGACAATCAATTCTGTCAACAAAAATAACCTACTTCAACAGCAATATCAACTTTTGTTTTCCCCACATTTTCTATCTTTCCCCCCACAATCCACAACACATGCAACAAGCACTCGCCCAACTGGCCACACAACTGGAAGGAGAGCTCTACTTCGACAGCCTACTCCGCGCCCTTTACGCCACCGATGGCTCCATTTATAAGGCTTACCCCCTGGCGGTGGCCCTGCCACGCTCGGTAGCCGACCTCAAAAAACTGGTTGCTTTTGCCCGCGAACACCATACATCTCTGATCCCCCGTACAGCGGGTACCTCCCTGGCCGGACAATGTGTGGGTGAAGGTATCGTGGTGGATGTGTCCAAATATTTCACCCAAATCCTGGAAGTCAATGCTGCCGAACAAACGGTACGCTTGCAACCCGGCGTGATCCGCGACGAACTCAATCGGCACCTGCAAGACTTTGGCCTCTATTTTGGCCCGAACACCTCTACCGCCAACCGCTGCATGTTGGGCGGCATGGTGGGCAACAACTCCTGTGGTACCACCTCCATTGTGTACGGCTCTACGCGGGATCATGTCCTGGAATTGAAATGTGTGTTGAGCGACGGTTCCGAGGCTGTTTTTGGCCCTTTGAGCGCTGCTGAACTGGAAGCCAAACTGCACTTGGACACCCTCGAAGGCCAGGTTTACCGCCAAATGCTCGCCGAGTTGAGCCCCAGCGAGGTACAGGAAGAAATCCGTGCCCAATACCCCAAGCCCAGCATCCACCGCCGGAATACCGGGTATGCCATTGATTTGTTGTTGCGTCAACAGCCCTTCAGCTCCGAGGGCAAACCCTTCAATTTTGCCACCATGCTCTGTGGTTCGGAAGGCACCCTGGCGCTGACTACCGAAATCAAATTACAACTCGACCCCCTACCCGACCCGATCGATGTAGTCGTTGCGCCGCACTTTACGAATCTGGACGAAAGCATGCGGGCCGTTTTGGTAGCCATGTCGCACCAGCCTACCGCCTGCGAATTGATGGACAAAATGATCCTGGATTGTACCAAAGACAACATTGAGCAGGAAAAAAACCGCTTCTTCATCGAAGGTGATCCCGAGGCGGTGTTGATGATCGAGTTTCGGGGCAAAACCCTCCAGGAGGCGGAAGCCAAAGCCGATGCGATGATCCTGGACATGCAGCAGCAGGGCCTGGCCTACCATTACCCCAAAGTGTACGCGCCCCGCAGCAAAAGTGTATGGGCTTTGCGCGCCGCTGGTTTTGGGGTTTTGTCCAACCTGAAGGGTGTAAAAAAAACCATTGAATTTGTAGAAGATACCGCCGTCGACCTGCCCGATCTGCCTGCCTACATCTCCGAATTTGCGGAGGTGATGAAGCAGTTTGACCAAAAGGTCGTCTACTACGCCCATGCCGGGGCGGGTGAGTTGCACCTACGCCCTTCGGTGAACCTCAAAAGCAAAGAGGGCGTAGCCGAAATGCGCGCCATTGCGGAAGCATCCGCTCATTTGGTCAAGAAATACCGGGGCTCGCTCAGCGGGGAGCACGGCGATGGCCGGGTGCGCGGCGAGTTCATCCCACTGATGATTGGCGAAAACAATTACCAAATCCTGCGCCGCATCAAACAAACCTGGGACCCCCAGCACATTTTTAATCCCGGCAAAATAGTCGATGCGCCGCCGATGGATACCTCCCTGCGGCACGAGCAGGATGAGCCCGAGCGGCACATCGAGACCATGTTTGATTACAGCGATCCAGGCAGTTTGTTGGATGCGGTGGAGAAATGCAATGGCTCCGGCGATTGCCGCAAATTGTCTTTCTCCGGCGGTACCATGTGCCCCAGCTACATGGCTACCCGCAACGAAAAAGACACCACCCGAGCCCGCGCCAACGCCTTGCGCGAGTTTTTGACCATGGATACCAAGGCGAATCCCTTCGATCACCCCGAGATTTACGAGGCGATGGATTTGTGTTTGTCTTGCAAAGGTTGTAAGTCGGAATGCCCCTCGAATGTGGATATGGCGACACTCAAAGCCGAGTTTTTGTACCACTACCAAAAGGCCAATGGAACGCCGCTGCGCAGCCGCGTTTTTGGCAACATCGGAAAAATCAACAAGCTGGCGGCGCTGACACCGGGTTTGAGCAATGCCGTATTGGGTAGTAGTCTTTTGGGCGGCTTTGTCAAAAAAATCCTGGGCGTGGCACCCGAACGTTCCCTGCCACCTGTAGGCCGCAGCCTGCGCAGTTGGTGGAACCGGGAGGGTAAAAAGTTGGCGGTAAACGGAGCGCCGAAAGGCAAAGTCTATATCTTCTGCGATGAGTTCACGAATTACAATGACCCGCACATCGGTGAAACGGCCATCAAACTCCTGCTTCGACTGGGTTATCAAGTCGAAATGCCGCAACATCCCGATTCTGGCCGGGCTTATTTTTCCAAGGGCCTGTTGAAAGAAGCGCGGGAGTTGGCCATTGCCAATGTCCGTTTGTTCACGCCTTTGCTGAGCGCCGAAACGCCCTTGATTGGCATCGAACCCTCGGCGATTTTGGGTTTCCGCGACGAATTCCCAAAACTGGTACCCGCCGCTGAACGGGAAAGTGCCCAAGCCCTTGGGCAGCACGTCTTTTTACTCGAAAGTTTCCTCTTGCGCGAAGCCCAGGCTGGGCGCATTGGCCCGGATGATTTCACCGACGAGGCCAAACTGGTTAAAGTACACGCCCATTGCCACCAAAAGGCAATTGTAGGCGCAGAGGCAACAGCGCAGATTTTGACTTTGCCCCGCAATTATTCGGTGGAGCTGATTCCATCGGGCTGCTGTGGCATGGCGGGCTCCTTTGGCTACGAAAAGGAGCATTACGAAGTGAGCATGCAGGTGGGGGAATTGGTGTTGTTTCCGGCGGTGCGGGCTGCGGGGGCAGAGGTGGTGATTGCGGCACCGGGGACGAGTTGTCGGCATCAGATTTTGGATGGCACGGGGCGGAAGGCGCTGCATCCGGGGGAGGTGTTGTGGGGGGCGCTTGCAAAATGATGCAGTGGGAAACCACTCTTATTTTGTTTTGTAGTCAGAATCCTTTAATTTGTAAAAAAAATCACCATGCATCTGCTCGAAACAGCCACCGGAATCCTCAGCGCAAACAAGGATGTCCTTTTCCACAAATACCCCATCAAAGAATTGGGGATATTTGGGTCTGTTGCGCGCAAGGAAGAAAATGCTGACAGTGACATTGATATTTTGGTTGAATTTTCAGAGCCTGTGGGCTGGGAAATCATTGACTTGGCTTCGGAGTTGGAAGAATTGCTGGGATACAAAGTCGATTTGGTTTCTAAAAAAGCGGTTCGCGCCAACTTAATGCCCTTCGTTTTAAAAGATATTGTTTATGTCTGAAAGCTCGGATAAGGTTCTTTTGGAGGATATGCTTGAAGCTGTCGATAGAATCCTGGAGTATACCGCAGGTTATTCTCCGGAAGCATTTGGAAAAGACAAAAAAACCATTGATGCGGTTTTAAGAAATTTGCAGGTGTTAGGAGAAGCCGCGAAGCAAGTATCCGATTTTAAACCATTCTAAAATCCTAAAGTATTGAAAACTCTTCATCTTGCAAAACACCCCACCAATTTGCCTTTACAATCGTACATGACATGCCCCCTCACTCCACATCCAACGCCTCAATCTGCGCCTTATACTCCCCCGGCAACAAAATACTTTTCAGCAACCAGTCCATTTTCATCAATCTACTGATTTTATACAACGGCACAACCGGAGTCAGCAATGAAAAATCGCTGAAATGCAATAGCTCCTTCACCCGAGCAGGAACTACCAGTTTTTGCCCTTCGATCAAAACCCGAAACCGCATGGTTCCCAGGTGTTTTTTGTACTGTTGAAAAAGGTCGATGCTGAAGGAGCTTTGTTCCAGGTCGGCGGCCAGGTGTGCTGCCCTGACGGGGAGCCATTCGGCGTAGGTAGGAGGCAGTTCTTTTAACCCCATCCGTTCGCCCACGCGATAAAAAACGTCATACACCTCCGCTTTTTCGGCCTCATTTAATTTTCGTTCAAGCAGCTCGTAAGCGGCAATCGAATAATAGATGAGCATAAACAGCACATCCCGATAAGCCCAGTCAGGGATTTGTGCGCCCCGTTTTTTTTCCACCGCATCGTGGATTTGCAGCATCGTGTCAATGGCTGCATGGGCGCCTTCCAAAGGAGCAAAAACGATCCTCCTGGCGTATTGAACGGTAGAAAACAGCCGCCCCAAAGGATCGGAAGGCAACTTGCCCGTAAAGTACAGCCAGTCCACCGCTTTATTCAAGGCAAATTCAGCCGCAGCACCTGCAAAAATAAACAGGATGGTGTCGCTTTTGCCCCAAATTTGCCTGACGATGGAGTGTTTTTCTACAAAATACTGCATACATTGCTATGGTTTGTTGTTCAATGACGAACAGGTTTAGACTCATGTATACAACGTAAAAATATCCGTAAACATCCATATCCAGCCCAATGAATAAGTTCAGTCTCCTTTTTCCCCTCTGCCTTCATTCCCTTGCACTTCCCGCTCAACAGCCAGTACCTATTAAACCCCGCGTACTCATCAGCACTGACATCGGCGGTACCGACCCAGATGACAATCAATCGATGACGCATTTATTGATGTACAACGACCAGTTTGAGCTGGAAGGGCTCGTTTCTTCCCCTTCTTATGGCAGTGGCAGCAAGGCAGAAATTTTGCGGATGATTGACTTGTACGAAAAAGATTTGCCCAAACTGGAAAAGCATTGCCAAGGTTTTCTCGCCCCGGATTATCTGCGTTCCATCAGCAAGCAAGGGCGGCGTGGGGCTGCTCCTTATCGGGGTTATGCCCAAGCTACCGAAGGCTCTGGGTGGATCATCAAATGTGCTAAAAAGGAAAGCTCACAACCGCTTTGGGTATTGGTGTGGGGTGGACTAGAAGATGTGGCCCAGGCCTTGCACGACGCCCCGGAAATTCAAAGCAAAATCCGGGTATACTGGATTGGTGGCCCGAATAAAAAATGGGGCGTCAACAGTTACGCCTATCTGGTGGAGCATTTCCCCAAGCTTTGGTTCATCGAAGTCAACTCAACCTATTACGGCTTCTTTTCCAACAACGCTGTGCTCGACAGTGTAAAAACCACCGATTACTACAACAAGTACATTCAGGCGGCGGGTTTTTTAGGCGTGGATTTTAAAAACTACTACGGAGGCAATGTAAAAATGGGCGACACGCCCTCCCTGCTCTACCTGATGGATGGAGACCCAAACCAGCCTACGCGGGAGAATTGGGGTGGTAGTTTTGAACCCATAAAGCATAGTCCCCGGGTAGTGTTTAAACGAACCACTACCCTTGCGGATACCGTTGCGTTTTGCACCATTGTGGAGTTCCACTTCAAAGGGCCTAAGCTGAATATCCCTCCAGACTCGGTTTGTTTTTGGATGGAAGTGCCCTACAAAGACAATGTGCAAAAATGGCCGGGTTATTACCTTGGCAAAGGGGACTATGCCATCAAATACGCCCCTAAACAATCCGAAATTTTGAACTATCGGTTCACTTCGGGCATCCCTGAGCTCAATGGCCTAGCCGGAAAGTTGGTAGTCAGCAATCTATGGCCGGGTAAGCGCCATGAAACGGATTATCCGCTGGGCACCAATTGGTATACCGACAAGGCTGACCCCAATTTATACGATGGCAAGATTCAGGGTGGGAAGACAATTTCGAAGTGGCGGAGTGAAATTTTGTTGGATTGGGCGAAGCGTTGGGAGTGGTTGAGGTGAAAGTAAAAGGATAATCGTTAAATCAAGTCTTGACCATTCCAGCTCAATGATGCTTCTTTTTCAAATGGTGTCAGTTTGCAGGCATTTTATTTTTCTAGCCCCGCCCATCCAGAATCTCTCAAAACGCCTATCTTGCTCACCATTAATTCACGCAAAATTCTTCTACCATATGAAACGTCGTGATTTCCTACATCAGATGACTTATACTGCGGCGGGTTTGGCAGTGCTGCCGCTGAGCAGCATGGACCTGGACAGCAGCAAAAAAATGTTTTTTGAAATTTCGCTGGCTGAGTGGTCGTTGCATACAGCCCTCTTCAAAAAAGAAATGACCAACCTGGACTTTCCGGTGATGGCCCGCAAAGAATTTGGCATTGGAGTTGTTGAATACGTCAACCAGTTCTTCAAAGACAAAGCCAAAGATACCACTTACCTCAACGAGCTGCTCATGCGTTGCAAGGACAACGGCATCAAGAACCACCTCATCATGATCGATGGTGAAGGCAACTTGGGTGCCACTGATGCTGCCGAGCTCAACAAAGCCGTAGACCAACACAAACAGTGGGTAGAATGCGCCAAATACCTGGGCTGCGCGACCATCCGCGTGAACGCTGCGGGTAAAGGCACCGCCGAAGAAGTTGGCAAAGCTGCCGTAGAAGGATTGAGCAAAATTGGTGAATTCGGCGCGAGCATGGGCATCAACGTCATCGTTGAAAACCACGGAGGCTACTCCTCCAATGGCAAATGGCTATCCGGCGTGATGAAGCAGGTCAACATGAAAAATGTGGGTACCCTACCCGATTTTGGTAACTTCTGCGTTACGCGCAAACAAGGTTCCTGGGATTGCGCCGAAGAATACGACCGCTACCTAGGCGTGGAGGAATTGATGCCTTTCGCCAAAGGGGTGAGCGCCAAAACCCACGACTTCGATGCCACAGGCAATGAAACCCATACCGACTACCTAAAAATGATGAAAATCGTAAAAAAAGCGAAGTTCAAAGGTTATGTCGGTATCGAGTACGAGGGACAAAAAACGCCTGAAAAAGAAGGAATTAAATTGACCAAAGCCCTGCTGGAAAAGGTAGGCAAGATGATCTGACGCTCTACGATCTTCTAAAGCGACATGAGGGGAAAACGGATGAAACGGATTGAGCGGATTTAAACGGATTTTCCGCCTACGGCGGTATGACAAAAAAAATGTAAGGGCTTTGCCGAAGGCAAAAGCCAAAATCCGTTTAAATCCGTTTTATCCGTTTCATCCGTTTTCCCATCATGTCGCTTTGGTTAACCCATAAACAATCCAAATTTCAGTTATGTCCTTCGATCAAATCGACGCTTTCATCACCGCCGGCCTCAAGGAAGACATTGGCACGGGCGATGTCACCTGCCTCGCTTGCATTCCTGCCGAAGCCCGCAACCGCGCCCGCCTGCTCGTCAAAGACGAAGGGGTACTCGCCGGAGTAGCCATTGCTGAGCGCATCTTTAAAACCCTGGACCCTACGGCTCAGTTTGAAAAACTCCTCGACGATGGCACCAACATCAAGTATGGCGACGTAGCCTTCATCGTCGAGTGTCACTCTCAGGCCCTACTTCAGGGCGAGCGCCTCACCCTCAACACCATGCAACGCATGAGTGGCATTGCCACCATCAGCAAGCAATACCACGATGCCGTAGCCGATCTACCCGTCAAAATTTTGGATACCCGCAAAACCACACCCCTGATCCGCTTTTTGGAAAAATGGGCCGTACGCATCGGGGGCTGCCACAATTACCGCGACGGGCTGTATGACTGGTTCATGATCAAAGACAACCACACCGATGCCTGTGGCAGCATTCAAGCGGCCATTGAACGGGTCTATACCTATCAGCAGGAAAAAGGACTGAACCTCAATGTGACGGTAGAGGTGCGCAATTTGGAGGAACTCCAGCAGGTGCTCGACACAGGAAAAGTTACCCGCATCATGTTAGATAATTTCCAGCTGGAGACCATGCGTGAAGCCGTAAAAATAGTGGGCAATCGCTTCGAGACCGAGGCTTCGGGCGGAGTAACCCTGGACACACTTCGTGCAATTGCACTCACAGGTGTAGATTACATTTCGGTAGGTGCACTGACGCACTCCGCCCAAAGTCTGGATCTGAGCTTAAAGGTGTTGAAGGACTAGTGGTTTTAGGAAGGATCTGCTATCACAATCAGATCGGCGAAGAAGCTTTTATTTTGTCTTTTATTGAAGCTATTAAGGCAGGAGAAGGTTTTCGTCGGTCTATTTTAGTCTTTATAAATTCTCTAAAGGTCTGCTCTTCTTTTAAAATGTGCATGAATGCCGGGTTTGTCTGAATCTCGCGCAGGAGATCGCGGCTTTCTTTGTCACTGAGTTCGTTGTCCAGGAATAACCCCACCTTTTTAATGAACTCATCATTGGTGATCGGACTCTTTACCATAGCCTTGTTTTTTTGTGGTGATCTATCCCCCGATTTTAATCGTAGGTCGTAGATCCTCCGGTAGCATTTAATTAAGGTTAACTAGAACTCCATGGTTTTAACCGTGGAAGGTACAAATTTCAAGTTTCCACTCTTGTACCCAACCCATGGATTTATCCGTGGGAGGGCACTCCAAAAAACCAACCCATGGCTTCAGCCGTGGGATTTTTAGCCGCAGGCTAAAAAAAAGGCCCATTCTTCGCACCGTCCCAGGTATGGATCAGAAGAAAAGGCCTGTTCCCAGCCAAGGCTGGGTTTATCGATTGTCTTTGAAGCCCATGGACTGGGCGTACAATTGCAAATCTTCTTTGACGGCATTCCGTGCCCGGTTCAGCCGCGAACGCACCGTTCCGATGGGAATATCCAGAATTTTGGAGATTTCTTCGTAAGAAAAATCTTCCACATCGCTCAACAGCAATACTTCCCGAAAGTTCATCGAAAGTTTGTTGATGGCCATCGTGACTTCGTCCCCCATTGCAGACTCGTAAGTTTCCTCCGCCAAACCCGCATGTGCGCTGATGTAAGGCGTGTTTTCACGATTCTGATAGGCGATGACCTCATCCAACTCTTTCATTGCAGGGCCACGGCTTTTGCGGCGGTAATCGTTGATGAAGGTGTTTTTCAGGATTTTGAACAGCCATGCTTTAGCGTTGGTGCCTTCGATGTATTTGTCGATGGCCTTGTACGCTTTCATGTACGTTTCCTGCACCAAATCTTCAGCATCCTGCTGATTGTAGGTCAGATGGTAAGCAAAAGTAAGCAGCGCCTCTGCCTGAGGCAGCAACTCCTCCTCCAGGATACGATCGTAATTCATGCTTTGCGTTGCTTGTGCTACCATAAAATTAGGATTTTTTAGGTTTCAAAGCATCAACCATATCCTAAATTAAAAAGTTCCCGATCTGAAAAATTTATTTTTTTATTCTTTATTCGCCAATTGCCCACAAGCTGCATCAATATCCTTGCCCCGACTCCGCCGTACCGTCACCATAATTTCGCGTTCGCGCAGGTAACGTGCAAAGGCGTCGATGCGGTCTTCCTCCGATTTGAGGTAAGGCACATCACCAATCGGGTTGTACTCGATGATGTTGACCCGCACGGGGAAACGACGGCAGAGTTTGGCCAGTTTGGCCGCATCTTCCAATCCGTCGTTGACGTTTTGGAAAGTAATGTATTCGTAACTGATGCGGTTGTGGGTTTTGCGGTAGAAGTATTCCAGCGCTTCCATCAGTACGGCCAGGTTGTTCTGCTCGTTGATGGGCATCAGTTCGTCGCGCTTGAGGTCGTCGGCGGCGTGGAGGGAAAGGGCCAGATTGGTTTTGCAACCATCGTCGGCCAGCTTTTTGATCATTTTGGCAATGCCTGCCGTGCTGATGGTGATGCGGCGGGGCGACATGTTGAGGCCATCAGGAGCAGTTAGGCGCTCGATGCTTTCCATCACATTGTTGTAAGCCAGGAGCGGCTCACCCATACCCATGTACACGATGTTGGTCAGCGGATGCCCGAAAGTTTCGAGGCATTGTTGGTTGACCATCACTACTTGGTCGACTATTTCGGCGGCGTCCAGGTTGCGTACGCGCTTCATGCGCCCGGTTGCACAAAATTTGCAGGTCAAACTGCAGCCCACCTGACAGGATACACAGACGGTAAAACGTTTGTCTTCCGGCACTGGAATCAGCACCGATTCGATGAGGTGCCCATCGTGCAGGCGAAAGCGTGATTTGATGGTGCCATCGGCACTGCGTTGTACCTTGTCTTCCACGATGGCGTTGATGACAAAGTTTTCAGCCAGTTTTTCCCGCAGGGCCTTGGATAGGTTGGTCATGGCTTCAAAGGAACGCGCCCCTTTTTGCCACAACCATTCATGGACCTGTACGGCCCGGAATTTGGCTTCCCCCATTTCTTTGAACAGCTCCCCTAATTCTGCCAACGAGCGCTGTCGGATATCCATGCGTTCTTTTCCATTCATGGCGCAAAGATACGGATAAGTTGAGATGTTGAAAACTAAACTTTTACCATTTGCACCTGCGATAATTTTACCATTCCATCTGCTCGATCTGAATAAGATAAAAGCAAATTGCCGGGTTTTAGGTTGAGTTGACGCAAAAGCTTTTCAGGCTTCACAAACGTCACCATTTTTCCAGCAACACTAGCTTCCATGGGGCCATTCAACTGATCCAAACAAGTAATCACCAGGTTTTTGGGCGCAGTTCCCGAAAAATTTCGGTCACAATCAAGGGCGTAATTCAATAAATCCACATCAAGTGGTGCCACCCGTTGATGGCCTTGCCACTCGTTGTAAACATTGGTTTCAGTGGGGTTGGGGGTATAACTCAACTTAAGGCCTTCATTCGACAAAAAACCTTTGCCGTGGCGGGTTTGGTAGGCCCGCGTGATGTAAAACAGTTCGGGTAGGGGCAATTGGTAGCTTTGGATCAGCTCCATGGCATTCCGCGAGGTGGTATAAGCCCGGGTCACATTGGGAAAAAAGCCAAAATCGCGATCCAGCAAAATTCCCTGGCTGCCTTCAAAAATCAGGGCATCAAAGCCCAATTGGTAAATGCGTTTTCCCAAAAAAACTTTTTCTTCCACCACTTCAATTAGCGGTAAAATCGCTTGTACAGCGCTTTTAAAAGCCGTTACGATTTCTTGCAAATCCACCATTAGCATGGGGTTGTGCACTTTGCGGCGGTAGTATTCACCAATGGCCAGCAATTTTTGCTCCAACACGGTGGGGTAAAAAAGATCCTGCACATACAAGCGGTATGGCGTCAGTTCATTGCGCTCCATCGTTGCGCCAAAACCCATGCCACAACTCCCGTGCGCATTGATTTTTTCGGAAGACTGATTGTGAAACACATCATACGGCGTCGTCACTTGAGCCAGGGCATCGACATACATTTTGGGCACAAAGCCAGTAGAATTAGCTTGCAAAGCCCGGTATTCCTTCCAGAAATTCTCCGGTGCAAAGGCACAATAGCGGCTCCAATAGGTGGCCGCACCTGCCAAACTACCCGCACCCAGGCTTGAAAACACATGCCTTTGGCCCTCAGCAGTAACGACGGTATGCCCGGCTTGGTGCCCGCCTGAGAAACGAATGACGAGTGGCCAGTCGGCCTGGCGGCAGAGGTAGTCGGTGGTCAAACCTTTGCCTTCGTCGCCATAGCCTAAACCAATTACAATTTGCGTTTTCATGATGCCAAAATTTAAGTAGAGAATACGCGATTATTGAGCAACCCACCAGCCCCATCGGGGCGAAATATGGGTAGAAATGAGGTGCCCGGTTTTTTCAAAGTCCCGTAGGGACGAAATGTGGGTTGTTTTGATCACGAATACCCATATCGCGTCCCTGACGGGACTGTTGACACGCTTGGTCGTGGTCTAACTACCCATATTTCGCCCCTAGCGGGGCTTTTTGCACCTTTAAAGTTTGACCACTCCGCTAGTACCTGCTTTGATCACATCCGTGCTCACCAGCATCAAGGCATCTTTTACGGATTTAGCCGTTGCATCGTCAAATTCTGCGGCCACTTTGTCCAGGTTGGCGCCGTTGATGACTGCCACGGTGGAGGCAATCAATTCGGCCACGGCCATGTGCTGGTCCAAAATCAGAGCGCGTTCACCCAGCAATTTTTTCCAATAGCCAATCACATCGGGGTTGTCTTTGTAGCCCGTTTCATTGATGTGGATGTGGAAAACGTGGTACATGCGTTGCGCTTGAGCCAATACCTGAGCATCGGTAATCGGGTCGGTTTGGGTATAACCCATCAGTTCTTTCAAACGGGGTGCGGCCACCGAATCCCAGTTTTTTTCGTCACCAATCGTGAACAGGAAACCTTTGTTGCCTCTTTTTTCGAAACAATCGATGCTGGTGTGGCGGCCTGCCACCAACCAGGCCAGGAGGTAGGATTCCATGTTTTGGCCACCGCCACCACCTTCGAGGTAGACTTTAGAAAGGCAGTCATTCAATTCATCCGTGCCCGATTCAAATTGTCCGATTTGCAACGGAACGCGGTCGGTGTGGTGGTCACCAATGGCGGAAAACATCACCTGAGGGTCTTCGACGCCGTGTGCCAGCAAGGTGTCCATCAAAGAACCCAGTTTGTGGCGAATCAATAGTTCCGGAATTTGGCCCATCGAGCCCGTTACATCCAGGAACACGGCAATTGCAATTGAATTGGGGTGAGCATCGGAGTCGCGGCTTTCGCGGAAAACGAGCCCGTGAGGGTCCATCGTGGGGTTCATGCCGCTGCTGAAAATTTGATCAGCAGATTTGCCGGAGTAGGAAGTTTTTAAGTGCGAATAAGCATCGCTAGACCATGAAGTGTAGCCCATAGCTGTTTATTTTTAGGATTATAAAAGTTGATTAAAGATTTAAAGGCAGAAACTTTTTCGGGAAGTGCTTGTCGAGCAACTTGCGGTACTTGTCGTAGCATTCAAATGCGTCGGTATGTGCAGTAAGTAAAAAGTCAATCATCGCGGGGTTGTGCGTTTTTTGTAGTTTGATGCCCATCCCGGAGGGGTCGCCGAGCAGGGTGACAATGGTTCGTTTGCTTAGCTCTAGGTCGATCATCGGCAGCGCTTTTTTGTCCACAAACAGGGCATTGGGATACCAGTGTTTGTACTTGGCGGAGATCGTTTTTACCGCTCCCTCCAGCGGAGTAAGGTGGTAAAAAGAGCTCAGGATAATGCCGTGGGTTTCGGGTACCACCAATACACTTTCGGGGTTGATGCCACAGTGCGTCCAGCCTTCCTGCGCCAGCCAGGTATTGAACTCCAGTAAGCGGGACAAAATCCAGTTGGCGTGCCCTTGTGGCAAAGTCAGTCCCGTCAGTGGTGCAGCACGGTGGCGGAGTTGAAGCGTCAGTACTTCTCCATCCAACACCATGGATTCGGGCAGGTAGCGGTGAAAATGTTGGGCTGCGGGATGGCGCAAACTTTTGAGGTAGCCGTAATTTCGGTACGATTGCAACAACAGTTTGGGGTCGCCAACAAAAGTAATCGTGGTGTTCTGAGCCCGCACTGCACCTGCATCATCACTAAAGCGGTAGCCTTTTTCCCAGCCTTCCTTCAAGGCATTCAAACGGGCAAAAGCATCGGCTGCATCAGGGATGCTGCACAGGTCTGGATGCAACATACGGGCCATATCGCTGTACTGTTTTTTCCAGTTGTTCAACTCCAATACTTCACCCAAGTGACTGGCGTTGTTGATTTTGGTGATGAGTTCCTGTGGTAGCATATACTTAGTTTTAATTCTAAACTAACCTTCGATGATTCAAATATACAAAGGCTTAGTTTAAAAGTCAAACTAAGTTCGGTTTTTTTCGATAGAAAAGGAGAGAATAACGAGGAAAGGGTACTTTTTAAGGATGTACGGGAAGGAGGGAGGAGGGTTATGGTTTTGATCGTCTGAGATTTTACCGACCACTACGTGGGCGCTCGTCGATCCCCTAATGCTCGCTTAGGCGAGCGGGCTCGACGATCGCAGATTTTAGAGCCTACCGCTCCTTTAAGCATTTTACCCCTTGCCCGACAAGGAGTAGGCTCTGGAGCCCGCGATCGTCGAGCCCGCTCACGCAGTGAGCATTAGGGGATCGACGAGCGCACCACGTAGTGGCTCGTAGGGAGTTCAGCTTAAACGAGATTTTTCCTTGCGCTTGAAAGTTTACGAGCGCCCTACGTTGTGTGGTTATTTTGTAAAGTTTTGCCCCACACCAGAATCCCGAACACGCCTACGCCCAGCGTATTCATAGTGCCATGTAAGGCATACATCCAGGGAATGGATAAAAAGGGAAGGGGAAAATAGTTGCGCCAGCCATACAATAAGGCGAGGGTCATTCCTGTAGCCAAACACAAAAACAGCCCTAGCCTACCCAATCTTTGCAGCCAAGATTGGCCCGACTCCAGCGCTAGGCCTGCATGCCAAACCGCTACTCCCAAGCCACCCAAGGCCATCAAAGTAGCGGCAAAAGTCTCCAGCCAGGGATCGACCCCAAATTGGGCCGAAGTGATCCCCACTGCTACCGCCGGAATGCCCAACAATACCGCCCAAGCCACCCAATGCTGCAAAATTGAGGGCTCCCGTTGGCGCAGTAGATTCGCCAACACCCAGGGCAACAAAAAACCAGCATAGTGAAAATGCGCTGCCGTCAACAAAATGATGATGGGGCTAAATCCCAGTGGAGCCCAATCCAGGCGGTCGCTGAATGCGGCGAGTGGGGCAATTGGAAAATACAGGTACGCTGCAAATTGAACCTTGTCGGCCAGCGTCATTGGTGACAACAACAGTTTTTGAAAGGCATTACCCAACAACCAAATTGAAACCAACATCCAGGGTAAAGCTAACAATGCTGCCAGTATCCCTGACTCCTGCAAATAAGCCAACAGCAAGGCCCAAGTTGACAAAATCACCCCGAAACGCTCAGCTTTCGTCTTCAAGCCACCCGACTGCTGCATGGCCATAGGCACGAATACCATCGCCCCCAACAACACCAACAATTCCACCCAATCCTTTTCCAAAGGCCGCACACTACCCTTCCACACCCAATACAACACCAGCCCCAATCCTCCAAAAATTAGCTCCCAACTGCTTATTCGCTTTCCCATACTTTTCATTTTTCACTTTTCGCCATTCACTTTTCATTTTTCACTCTCCCCTCCATTGCCGCAAATGAATCGCGCCGAAACTTCCGCTGATAGGCCCGCGCCAGTGGATAACCCAGCCACACATACCAGCGGTTGGGCTTCGAAAAGGCTTGAATGGAATACCACACGCTGCCATCATCCCTCAATTCCACCCAAAAAATCTCTTCACCCTTTTCAATGTGTGCAGGTAAGGTTCCATAAGCAAAGCCAAAACGGGCGGGCTCGTCGATGAGGTAAACGATGCGGGAGCTGTTGCGCCACCACCACAATCCAAATAACCTGAACAAAACCAATACCACAGTACCCGTTTCAATTGGGGCATTGCTCGGGTAAATTTGGGTCCAAGTTGGTGGAAACATGGCCCATTCGCGCAAGGCCTGGGCGGCTGCCCGAAACACTCCATCCCCAAAACCCAGCAGGGTAGCTTCATGATCGTGGTCATAACCAGGGGGAGAAGCAACGGCACTACTGCCTACTTCTGGATAAGCAAAGGGTTGGGTTTGTTGTGTTTGCCAATGCTGAGCCAATGCAGCAGCGCTGGGGAAGGTGAATGAAGGATTCATTGTTTTCAATATATTTTGAAAGTATTGAAATTTAAACGCCACTCTTTTTGATTTGTTTTGATTGGTTGCAAAAAAAGTGAGGCAAAAAAATAGTAAAAAAAATCTCCCCATCACGGAACGGAGCCAGGAACTCAAAACACCTCCTTGTGTGATCGGGATCATCCTGATTCCATTTTGGATGAAGTAAGATGAGGTAAAACGGCTTAGTAGCCCGCTAGAAGAATTGTTCTAGCGGGCCTTTTTATTTTCCAACCATATTATTGGCCAATTTTGCCCTAAAAGTCTAGAAATTATTGAACTTTACATTAAGCACGCTTTTCCCATTTAAAACCACTTTTTATGTTTCAACAGCCCTCCATCCAGCGCAGCTGGATTAGCCTTAGCCTTTTGTTGTGGAGTGTGGGCCTTTTTGCCCAACCCGTTTCTAACCACGGCAACAAATTTGAGCAAATCACCGATCTGCTTCCCGATCCCAACAACTACCGCAACATCGACGGTGCACCCGGCCCACAATATTGGCAACAGCGCTGTGATTACGACATCGAGTGTACCCTGGATGTGAACAACCTGCGCCTCAATGGCAGCGAAAACATCACTTATGTCAACCAGTCGCCCCAGCCTCTGCGCTACCTCTGGCTCCAACTCGACGAAAACCAACACGCCGCTGATAATCCCAATCAGGTTTTTGACCCAACCAGCATCAACAACACCATGAGCGAAAACCAGATGCGTGGCCTGGAGCCCGGCAAGGGCAAAGATAAATTTGGTTGCAAAATCGAAGAAGTGGCCGATGCCAATGGCAAGGCGCTCAAATACAGCATCAACCAAACAATGATGCGCATTGAGCTCCCCGAGCCACTCAAGCCAGGCAGTTCCTTTGCTTTTCGCGTCAAGTGGCATTATTATCTGGTGGACCGCATCAGTCTGGACGATATTGCGAGCAATAGCGCGACCAACCTAGCTCGCGGTGGCTATGAATATTTCCCAGGCGAAGACAATTACATTTTTACCATCACCCAATGGTATCCCCGGCTCTGTGCGTACAGCGATTTTGCGGGTTGGCAAAACAAACAATTCACCGGACGTGCTGAATTTGCACTGACCTTCGGCAATTTTGTGGTCAAAATGACGCTGCCCACCGATTATGTGGTTGCGGCAACGGGGGAATGCCTCAATTACTCCACCTTGCTCAGTCCGGCTCAATACACCCGCTGGCAACAAGCCCAGCAATCCAAGGAGCCCATCGAAATTGTCACGCTTGAAGAGGCCAAAAAAACCGAAAAAGCCAAAAGGGCCACGGAGCTCAAAACCTGGATTTACCAAGCCAACAACGTGCGCGATTTTGCCTGGGGTGCCAGCCGCAAGTTTGTGTGGGATGCCCTGGCCAATACCACCGAGGAGGGCAAAAAGATGATGTGTATGAGTTATTACGCCAAGGAGGCTTACCCCATTTACCGCAAGTATTCCACCAAGGCCATTCAACACACCATTAATACCTATTCCAAATACACCATACCATTCCCCTACCCTACCGCCATTTCAGTAGAAGCAGCCAACGGCATGGAGTACCCGATGATTTGTTTCAATCCGGGTAGAGCGGAGCCGGATGGCACCTATTCGGAATCGACCAAGATCGACGCGGTCTCCACCATCATTCACGAAGTAGGGCACAATTATTTCCCGATGATCATCAACAGCGATGAGCGGCAATGGAGCTGGTTTGATGAGGGATTCAACAGCTTCGTGCAGTTTGTGGCCGAGCGGGAAATGGACAATGATTACAAACCCTGGTTTGGCCCGGCGCACCAGATTGTGGATTACATGAAGTTGCCCAAAGACCAACTGGAGCCCATCATGACCAACAGCGACAACATCGTCGACTTCTTTGCCAATGCCTACCGCAAACCCGCTACTGCCCTCAACATCCTGCGCGAAACGGTGATGGGTCGGGAACTGTTTGACTACGCCTTCAAGGAATATTGCCGCCGCTGGGCGTTTAAACACCCCACGCCAGCCGATTTTTTCCGCACCATGGAAGATGCCAGCGGAGTGGATTTGGACTGGTTTTGGCGCGGCTGGTTTTTCACCACCGATGCAGTGGACATTTCGCTGGACAGCATCAAATACTACCGGGTGGATTTGGAGAACAACCCTGTCAAACAGGAAATAGTGGAGAAAAACAAGGCCGAAAAACCTTTTTACGACATCAATAAGCTGCGCAACAAAGAAGCGGGCAAGGTGCCCTTGATAGACCGGGATACCACCCTGAAGGATTTTTACACCACCTATCAGCCCTGGGCCACTGCAGACTCCATTGAGGAAGTCAAGGTATCCCTCTACGATCAAACCTATAGCAAGGACGAAAAAACCAAACAGTTTGGCGATAAGCACTACTATGAGCTACAATTCAGTAACAAAGGTGGTTTAGTGATGCCGATCATCCTGGAATGGACCTTTGCGGATGGCAGCACCCAAGTTGACCGCATTCCCGCCGAAATATGGCGCAAAAACGAAAACCAGTTCAAAAAGGTCTTCGTCAAAGACAAAATGGTGAAAGCCGTACGCCTCGACCCCTTCCGCGAAACCGCCGACATCGACGAAAGCAACAACAACTGGCCCGTCAAACAGGTACCAACCCGCTTTCAGGTGTTCAAAGCCCATAAAATAGAGGAAGGTCCAAATCCGATGCAGAAAGCTAAAGCTAAAAAAGCAAGACCGTGAAAAATGGGTGTGAGTTTGGGTTTGAAGGTGTGGGTGTGTTGGCATTTCATTCCCTCAAGGAACTACGCCAACCCACGGATTTATCCGCAAGAATGGGTGTGGGTTTGAGTGTGATAGTGTGGGTGTGTTGGCCTTTCATTCCTTCAAGATACACCGCCAACCCACGGATTTATCCGTGGGAGGCCACCCACAGTGCTAACCCACGACTTCAGTCGTGGGATTTTTGCCCAAACCTTCAGGTCTGGGCAAAAAAAAGGAGGCAGCGCTACCACAGCACTACCTCAGCCCTAACCAAATAAAACCAAATTATATTTTTCGAAAATCTTCTTCAAGTCGCTAAAAACAAATGAAGTTATTGTAAAAAGTACAATTACAAATTTTTCAATAACTCTTTGTTCTTTTTAATTGATAGCGCTAAAATATGGCGTTTTTTTGAAAATATCAAATCTTTTTTCCAAAAAGGGCACTTTGTTTAATTTACAAACAAAGCTCCTTTTACGCAATTAGATTTTATACTAAGTAAAACCCCCTTTTCGGCGATAAAAATTTGCTTTTTTCGAGAAATAGAAAATTTTTTTCCAAAAAAGCCAAAAAAACTTTTTTTGGCCCTTTTTGAACTTTTTTTTGATTCACGCAATGTACCATTTAATACCACTTACTCATGAAGCTGAAATTGTTTGCGTTATTGCTTGTGCTCGGATGCCAATTGCAAGATTTACACGCTCAAGCCAATGCAAAATCGGATGCCGACGCTTTTTACGTCCGCGAAATTTACAATAAGGCGCTCACCCAAGGGAAATCCTACCCCTGGCTGGACTACTTATGCAATCGAATCGGCGCCCGCCTGAGTGGTACGCCACAGGCCGCTGCTGCGGTGGAATACACCCGCCAAATGTTGGATACCATGGGATTGGACTCGGTCTGGATTCAACCCTGTATGGTACCCCATTGGAATCGGGGGGAAAAAGAAGTAGTGCGGGTGGTGCATTCCAAAATGGGGAGTTTTGACCTCAAAGCGCTAGCCTTGGGCAATTCCGAAGGCACGGGGCCCAATGGCCTGAGCGCCGAGGTCATTGAAGTCAAACGCCTTGACGAACTCGAAAACCTGGGCCGTGAAAAACTCGCCGGAAAAATTGTCTTTTTCAATCGCCCGATGGACCCCACCCAACTCAACACCTTTGCCGCTTATGGCGGTGCCGTAGATCAACGGGGCCTGGGAGCTTCCCGCGCCTCCAAGTACGGAGCACTCGCCGTTTTGGTACGTTCCATGACCACTCGCCACGACGATGTGCCGCACACGGGTAGCACTTCTTATGAGCCTGGCGTTACGCCCATTCCTGCCCTCGGCATCAGCACCAACGATGCCGAGTTGCTCAGTCGCCTGCTCAAAGACGAACCCGTGCGGGTATTCATCCGCAACACCAGTCACATGATGGGTATGAAACCCTCACACAACGTGATTGGCGAAATCCGGGGCAGTGAAAAACCGGAAGAGATCATCCTGATCGGTGGCCACCTCGATTCCTGGGACGTGGGCACTGGTGCGCATGATGATGGAGCAGGTTGCGTGCAGGCTATGGACGTACTCCAGGTGCTCAAACGTTTGGGATATCGCCCCAAACGCACCATTCGTTGTGTCTTGTTCATGAATGAAGAAAACGGTTTGAAGGGTGGTCAAACCTACGCCGAGGTCTCCAACCGCAACAAAGAGTTTCACCTGGCTGCCATTGAGTCGGACCGTGGAGGTTTTACCCCAAAGGGTTTTACCTGCGAATCGGAAAACCGGGCTTTTGATAAAAAGTACAAACAAATCATGGAATGGTCACCGCTGCTGGAAGCCTATGGGCTGACCTTCAAAAAAGGTGGCTCTGGGGCTGATATTGGCCCGCTGCGTTCCCAAAAGGGGGTTTTGTTTGGCTTTGAACCCGATTCACAGCGCTATTTTGATTATCACCACACCGCCATTGATACTTTTGACACCGTCAACAAGCGCGAATTGGAGCTGGGCACCGCGGCCATGACCGCATTGGTGTACCTATTGGATAAATTTGGGTTGGAATAACACTAATTTGAATCCTGTTAACAGCACCTTGTACAAGCTTACATTACTTTTGTGCAAGTTTTGATAACCTCCGTTAACTTGCGGAACAAAAAACGAAATTGCCATGAAATATTTGATCCTTGCCCTATTGGCCCTGAGCACAGTGGGAACCCTTGCTGCTCAAAGCACTGCTGAAGCCACCGTGAAAAAAACTGAAGCTTCCGCTAAAAGCAAAAAGAAAGCACCCACTTTGATTTGGGACAAAATCGAACACGATTTTGGAGCCATTCCTCAAGGCAAACCCGTTACAGCCATTTTTAAAGTAAAAAACAAGAGCAAGTCGCCCATGATTTTCACTTCAGTGAATGCCTCTTGCGGTTGTACCACACCTAATTACACCAAAGAGCCCATTGCTCCTGGCAAAACTGGCGAAATCACTGCTACTTACAACGCTTTGGCACCAGGCGATTTCACCAAGCAAGTGACCGTCATCACCAGCCTGAGCGATGAGCAGGTGGTATTGCGCTTGAAAGGGAAGGTGGAGCAAGCAGCGAATTAGTTTAGAAGTTGAGGAGTTGAGGAAGTTGAGGCTACCGCAGCGACTTAGACGCTAGCAATACTCAACTTCTAAACTCCTCAACTTCTAAACTTTTTTTGATTCATTCCCCCCTACATACCCAATCATTCACAAATGCTTGCTACCTTTGCCGCCGAAAAAGGTAGAAAACTTGAAGCGGAAGATTGTTTTTATATTTTTTTATTTCATGGCATTGCCATTTGTCCCGAATAATCTTTCGGCACAAAGCAGTGACAACCCTTTTGAATTGTTGCACCGAATGGGAGTCAAACCTGGTGCAGCAACGGTAGATTCCGCTGTACTCAACAATCCTTTCGACCTTTTGGCACGTCCATCGGCCAGCGCCCTACTCGTTGTCGCAGAAAAAGCAAAACCTGCTAAAAAGCGCCGCGAATGGACCCTTCCAAAATTTGATTTCAAATCCAATCTTACACCCGCCGCCATCCTTCAACGCCTCAATTTTGGGGTGACTACCTTTATTTTGCTCACTTTGGCGTTTTTTATGACCTTATTGCGTGGGCCGATCATCAAAGTTTTTCAGGCTTTTGCCAATGAAAATGCTTTCAATCAGATTTTTCGGGAAAGAGAAGGGCGCGGCGTAGGGGTTTACGCAGTCTTGTATCTTTCATTCTTAATCAACCTGGGCTTCTTTGTATTTTATCTCCTCCACGATTTGCAGGTTGATTTTGGCATGGGGCATCTTACGCAATTGGGCATCTGCGTGGGAGGCGTCGTTGCGGCTTTTGGGCTCAAACACCTGGTACTGGGCTTGATTGGCCTCATTTTTCCGGTAGGTCGTGAGATCTCCCGCTACAGCTTCATCATGCTGGTATTTGGTGCTGCACTAGGTTTGTTGTTGGGCCCCATCAACATTTTATTGGCTTACGGCAGCCCGGAGTGGCACAAAATTTTTATCTGGGGAACCATTGGTGTCATTGGATTGGTTTATGCATTCAGATCGGTACGCAGCCTTTGGTTGGCGGGCCGAATTTTTGCATCACATCTATTTCACTTTTTGTTGTATATTTGCACTGTCGAAATCGCTCCTGTACTCACTGTGGTAAAATTAATCTTGAACCAACAGTAAGCAGGAAAACGAAAGTAGGTTACCAAAATAATCGTGAATGGCAGCAAACGGACAAGCCAAGGAGGAGACTTTCAAAAAAGTAAAGACCATCCTTGTTTCGCAGCCCAAACCTGAACGTTCTCCATACTATGAGTTGGAGAAAAGGTACAACCTACAAATTGACTGGAGGTCTTTCAGCCACGTTGAAGGACTGGAAGCCAAAGATTTCAGAAAGCAGCGCATCCGTCCCGACGAGTACCCTGCTGTGATTTTTTCCAGTAAAAATGCGGTTGATCACTTCTTTCGCCTTTGTGAGGAGATGCGGGTAAAGATGTCACCAGAAACCAAATATTTCTGCCTGACGGAAAACATTGCCAATTACCTACAAAAATTTATCCTTTACCGTAAGCGTAAGGTGTTTGTAGGTACACGGACGATCGAAGATTTGGGGGCTTACTTGAAAAAACACAAGGGTGAGAAGTTTCTGCTCCCTTGTTCCAATCTAGGTGCGAAGGAAATTACCAAGTATCTGGACGACATGAAACTAGATTGGAAAGACGCGATCATGTACCACACCGTGAGCTCGGACTTGTCCGACCTTAGCGACGTAACGTATGATGTGCTGGTGTTCTTCAGTCCACTCTGTATTCAATCCCTTTACGACAACTTTCCGGATTTCAAACAAAATGAAACCCGCATTGCCGTATTTGGCAACCTGACCCGTCAGGCGGTTGAAGATCGGGGGCTGAGCGTGAACATCAATGCGCCAGCACCAGAAGTGCCCTCCATGACCAAAGCTTTGGAGAATTACCTACAAAAGTCGAATAAAGACCTGTAGATAAAGCGAGACGAGGCACAAATGACGAAGTACGAATGGGAATTTGTGCTTCGTCATTTTTTTTGGGATGAATTAAATCCCTATCTTTGAGGAACGGGAATGAAATAAAGTAAACAAGTTGACTGAGCTATTTTTTGATTTGGCAAGGCACGACGAAGGCGCATAGCGAGTCTACGCAACTGAGGAGTAACGTAGCAAAATCAAAAAAGAGCCGGTCAAGTGTTTACTTTATTTTATTTCCGTTCCTGAGTTAAATGTAAAGTGATTATGGCTCAAAAACTGCCCTTAGGTTTACAGGATTTTGGTGAAATCATTCGTGGAGGGTACAAGTACATCGACAAAACCCGCTACGTACACCAGATGTGTACCTCTGGGAAGTATTTTTTTCTTTCCCGCCCCCGCCGTTTTGGCAAATCCATTACTATTGCGGTACTCCAGGAATTGTATCGCGGCAGCAAAGAACTCTTTAAAGGTTTATGGATTGAAGATCAGTGGGACTGGAGCCGACAAGCCCACCCCATTATCAAACTTTCCTTTACGGCACTGGGCTTTCAGCAAAATGGCTTGCAAGAATCGCTGAATTACGCTCTGGATGGCCTGATCAAAACGCATGGCCTGGAACCTATTCAAGGCAATCTTACCAATAAACTAGCCTATCTGGTCACCGAATTGGCCACGATCAACAAAGTGGTGGTCTTGATTGATGAATATGATGCACCAATTGTAGGCTACTTGGGCGAAGAGATTGCCAAAGCTTACCAAAACCGGGAATTGCTCAAAAGTTTTTACTCCGTTTTAAAGGATTTAGACCCTTACCTGGAATTGGTATTCATCACCGGGGTAAGCAAATTTTCCAAAGTGGGAATTTTTTCGGGCATGAATAATTTGGTGGATCTGACGATGAATGCGCAGTATTCCACCATGCTTGGTTATACCCAAATGGAATTGGAGCAGGGCTTTTCGGAAGAAATTGAAAACACTGCAACTGCACTCAAACTGAATAGGCAGGCGTTGTTAGACAAAATGCGCTTTTGGTACAATGGATATCGTTTCCATACCAGCGCCGAGACGGTTTACAACCCTGTTTCGATCAATATGTTTTTCAATGTACAGGAATTCAAAAACTTCTGGTTTGAAACCGGCACCCCGAGTTTCTTAATCAAACTCTTAAAAAAAGAAGGGCTCTACGAACTAGAGCTTTATCCTCAAGGGGAACAAAGCTTCGCTACTTTTGACCTCGAAGACCTCAATGCCTTTGGCTTGCTTTACCAAACGGGTTACCTCACCCTGAAGTCCAGAAATGAAATGGGCCTGTACGAAATGGACTACCCAAACTACGAGGTAAAAAATGCCATGACCAGTTTTTTGCTGGAGGCTTATGGTGGTTTGCGCCGAGGAGAGGCTCTGCCTCTTATTTACAAATTGGAGCAACTGCTACAAGTGCGCAAAGTAGATCAAGTCATGAAGCAGCTGCAAGGGATGTTCAAGTCGATCACCTATCAGTTGCACGAAACCTATCCTGAGAAATTTTTCCATGCGGCCATTCACCTGTTGTTTACCTACATGGGCCTGAACATTCACAGCGAGGTGTGTACCTCCGATGGCCGAGTAGATGCACTGGTGGAAACAGCTTCCTACATCTATATCTTTGAGTTCAAACTGGACGAAAGTGCGGAAAAAGCGCTAGCGCAAATCAGAAAGAAAGAATATTATCAGGCATTTTGGAATACAGAAAAACCTGTGATTGGAATAGGAGTGAATTTTTTGAGCGAGACAAGGAATATTGGGGAGTGGAAGGAGGAGGAGTTTTGAGGGCCTGAAGAATGCAGTGACTCATCCTAAAATCAGGTTTATACAAAAAAATCCAGCCTTACCTGGTCAAAAAAAAATAAGATCGCATCTAGCTAAATAAGTAGTACCGACAAAATAGATGCAAGATGAAAAAAATACCCACAATCCTCATTTCAATGCTATTGGCATCATTCACATTTGGAAAGGAGCCGATGCAAGCAGATTCAATTTCCAAAATTCAATTGTGCCTGATTTTAGATGTGAGTGGTTCCATGGATGGATTGTTGAGCCAAGCTCAAAATGAAATATGGAAGACCATTTCTTTTATCGAAACATTTCAAAAAGACGATTTAAAAACGGTCATCGAAATAGCCGTAATTTCTTATGGCAACCTAAAATATGCCGAAAATGGGCATGTAAAAATAGTTGCAGATTTCACTGTCGATATTGATAAAGTAGCCGAGAAATTATGGTTAATGGAGACAGGAGGAGGAGAAGAATACGGGGGTTCGGCCATAAAAAACGCCTTGGATAGCCTGTCCTGGGAAGATAAATCCGTGTTCAAATGTATAATCATGGCGGGGAATGAGCCATTTGATCAAGGGTTAGTCAATTTTGAGGAATCCTCCCAACTGGCAACCCAACGAGGTATAATCCTCAATACCATTTACTGCGGCGAAAAAGAAAAAGGCATTTATGAAAAATGGGAAAAAGCCGCAAAGCTGGGAAACGGTACTTATGCCAACATTGACCAAAACTTGGGCATTGATGAATTTAAAACACCTTATGATCATACCTTGATCAAATTTTATTACGACTACAAATCCACTTATTTTGATGAAAAAAAGGAGGAAAGAATCAATCGATTTGATTCTAAAGGAGAAGTTTCGCCCGCCATCAGAGACATGATCATCTACAAATATGGGAAAACAAAAAAGGCGAAGGACATCATTGACAAATTCAATGAAAGCAATTGGGAAATCAGTCAATTTGATGACGCCGAAATACCAGAAATGTGGCGAAGTTTAAACCCAAAAGAACTGAAATTTAAGCTATTGGAGTTTTCCCGAAAAAGGGAGGCTTTTGCCGAGGGATTTGAAACCTACCAACAAAAGGTGGAAGAGTTTTTGAAGATTACCGTACAACCGAAGCTCAACAACAAAACCCTGAATTTGGCAATGAGTGAAATGATCTCCAAACAGTTGGTTGATTTTGGGTTTGTGAAAAGATAGAGGACTTGAAAAATTCAAACATATCGATAACCCGCTAGACTCTTCTCCACTAAAACAAATGTTCATTTACCGTTCCTTGGAAGTTAAAGAGGAAGCTTTGGACTAGCGGGTTATCTCACAACTACTTATTTCAACGATTTTTCCAACTGTGCTTCGATTTTGGTAAAACCTCCTGTTCCTTCCCTGGCTAGAATAGTGCCATCGGGTGCCACAAGTAAATAGGTAGGGTAGATTGCATAATTGCTGAAGAAAACCTTCAAGGGTTCGGTTGAATATACTTGGTCCCAAGGCAGTTCTTGTTCTGCGATTACGGATTTTAAGTTGTTTAAGGTTTTGTCTGTTTCGAAAGCAATACCAAGGATGGCGAAGTTTTTACTCCGGTATTTTTCATACAGTGCCTTCAGTTTAGGCATTTGAGCGATGCAAGGCCCACACCAGCTTCCCCAAAGATCAATGAGTAGGAATTTGCCCCGATAACTACTGATGCTCAAATTCTTTTCGGCAAGGTTTGGATATGTCAAATCAGGCATTTGTGCCCCAAGAACAATGCCCTTGAATTTTTTGGGCACGGTTTCTTCAATAACGATGCTTTCACAGCCAGGAGCAATGGACTTGATGTGGTAGCTTTTTTGGGCAAGCTGGAAAGTATCCATTTTGGGCAAAAACACACTTAAAAGGTTGTTCTCAGTCAGGTGGAGCCTGTTGGGTTTGATGAGTAATTCAGTATTCTCAAAATATTCTGGGGCATTGTTCAGGGCCAGATTGTAGGTCTGATCCCCAATTGTGAAACTGCCTTTGCAAACCGTTCCAAAAGGGGTGATCCACATATCATAGCGCTCAGGTATGGTTTTAATGATTCCTGTATTGAAAGCCTGGATGTGTACATTGCTGTTTTTCCACTGAATTTTCCCTTTGTCAAAGGTTTGATAGTTTAAAGTGCAGTATTGCTGCTGATTGTCCTCTTTACGGGCAATAGGGAATCGAAAAACAAAATCGTTAGAGAGGTCATAATTGTTATCGCTGTCAATGATGATTATTTTATCTGATTTGTCATGACCCACCACCATTAAATTGAAATACCTGAGTTTGCTGATCAAGCTGTCGGCCTTGGCAACATTATTTTTATAGATTTTTCTGATGTCTTCCCCTATTTTGTGCTGGTCAGGGTAAATAAAACTGGCTACACCATAATCTTTTAGATAAACAGGGATTCCTTGTAGTTTTTTAGAAAGGCTGTCAGCCTTGTGAAGATAAGTGGGTTCAAAAATCCATAATGGGAAATAACGTTGTAGGCCGATTTCAGGAAAAGTGCGGACTACAATGGTTTTGGATTGACCCAATAGACTTACCTGTGCTGTAAGGAACAGCACGAACAATGCGGCATTCTTCATAACTGGAAAATTTTGAGTTAAAAAACTAAAAGTTGATGTTTAATGGAATTGAAAAACTTTATATAGGTAATGCAAAAATGGTGTTAAGTTACACTTGTGCAGCAGTTTTTTATCTTTTCAACACCGATACCAACAAAAAAAGCGGGAACAACCTCTCAGTCATTCCCGCTTCCCATTTTCATACAAAATTACTTCTACTACTTATGGATTCGGCACGATGTCGCCGTGATCTTCTCCAACTGGTGCAGCAGTTTCGCTGCTGTGGCCATTCATTCTGGCTTTGTCCTCGGGGAATTCGTAAGGCCGTGGACCAATCAAGCGTTCGAGGTCGGATTTCAGCAGGACTTCCTTTTCCAACAAAGCCTGAGCAATCACTTCCAATTCCTGGCGGCGTTCGCGCAGCAGCTCTTTCGCCCGTTCGTATTGTGAATTCACCATTTTGCGCACCTCGTCGTCAATCAGCGTAGCGGTCTCGTCCGAGTAAGGCTTTTGGTACGACTCACTAGAAAGTCCGTAAAAAGATACTTGACCTACCTTTTCGTTCATGCCAAAAATGCTGATCATGCTGTAAGCCATTTTGGTTACCTGATCCAGGTCATTTTGAGCACCGGTAGAGATTTTGCTGAAGACGTTGTTTTCAGCGGCACGGCCACCGAAGGTCATACACATGCGGTCGAGCAATTGCTCAGTGCGGGTGATGTTCTCTTCTTTCGGCAAGTATTGTGCGTAGCCCAGAGTGCCAATGCCCCGTGGGACAATCGTCACTTTTACCAGTGGTGAAGCGTGCTCCAGGTACCAGCCGCAAACCGCGTGTCCTGCTTCGTGGTAGGCAATAATTTTCTTTTCTTCAGGAGAAATGAGTTTGTTCTTTTTCTCCAAGCCACCAATTACGCGGTCTAGAGCGTAGTTGAAGTCATCCATGTCGACCCACTTCTTATTGCGGCGGGCAGCGATCAGGGCGGCTTCGTTACAAATATTGGCGATGTCGGCACCAGCAAAACCAGGAGTCATTTCAGAAAGTACCCAGGCACTGATGTCGTCCGATGTTTTGATCGTCTTGAGGTGAACCTTGAAGATGGCTTCGCGGCCTTTCAAATCGGGGCGATCGATGCTGATCTGGCGGTCAAAACGGCCTGGACGCATCAAGGCTGTATCCAAAATGTCGGGGCGGTTGGTGGCACCCATCAGGATTACTCCTTTATCGGTACTAAAACCATCCATTTCCACCAACAATTGGTTCAGCGTATTTTCCCGCTCATCGTTGCCACCTTGGAAGTTGTTGCGACCACGGGCACGGCCAATGGCGTCAATTTCGTCGATGAACACGATACAGGGTGCCTTTTCACGGGCTTGTTTGAAGAGGTCGCGTACCCGAGAAGCACCTACACCCACAAACATTTCCACAAAGTCGGAACCAGAGATAGAGAAAAACGGTACACCTGCCTCACCGGCTACGGCTTTGGCGAGCAGGGTTTTACCTGTTCCCGGAGGGCCTACCAATAGTACCCCTTTTGGGATTTTACCACCCAGGGCAGTATATTTTTTAGGATTTTTCAGGAAATCTACCACTTCGACTACCTCTTCCTTGGCCTCATCCAAACCTGCCACATCGGCGAAAGTGATGTTTACTTTGCTGTTTTGGTCAAACAACGCAGCTTTTGACTTGCCAATATTGAAGATTTGTCCACCGGGGCCACCCGCACCACCGCCTACCCGGCGCATGATGAAAACCCAAACCATTACAATCAGCAGCAGGGGCACTACCCAGGCCAAAATTTGCATCAGGTAATTGGTCTTGGTGACGTAGGAAGGGTAAATAGGATTGATATCCCCCTCTTTTTCATTGTCCTGCAAGAACTTCTCGAAGCTTTCTACACTACCAATTTCGATGTGGTAGTTGTAACGATCCCCGCCAAAAGTAGTTTTGGTCGCATCCTTGTAATCGGGTTTGGGCAAAGCTTCTTTTTTCAAAAAAATATGCGCAACCTCTTTATTGATGACCTCAATTTTATCGATGTCACCATTCTGGATCATCTGTCCAAGGCGATTGCGAGAAAGGGGCTCTGGGGCGCTTTCCATGTACACGAGGTTTAGGCCCAAAAAGATCACCGCAATAATGCCGTAAATCCAAAAGGAATTAAGCCGCGAACCACCTCCGCCACCGCCGTTATCTCGCTTATTGTTATTTTCGTTATTTTCCATAAAATAGTGCTTACAGCATGAGCAATTTTTGCAAGTCCCTAAGTTCTGTTCTGAACCTGCGTTACAAATGAATACTAAACGCGATAGCCTTTGAAATCGTTGCCTTTGATCGACCAAATGCCGCTACAAATCTATAAACTATCGTACTCGGTTATGGTTGCGTCGCCCCACAGGTCTTCCAACTCGTAGAAGTGACGGGTTTCCGGGTAAAAAACATGGACAACTACCGTGAAATAATCCAGACAAATCCACAGGGCATTGCGTTCACCTTCCACGTGGCTGGCCAATAGGCCTGTTTCTTTCAAGCGGCGTTGGATGTTGTCGGAAATACCTTTGACCTGAGTAGTAGAAGTTCCCTCACAGATGATGAAAAAGTCGGTGGGAGCGTCTTCCAAAAGCCGGAGGTCAAGTCTTACAATGTGTTTGCCTTTGATTTCCTGGATACTGTCAACGATCAGATCCGTCAGCTCTTCGGCTACGAGCTTACTGCGTCTTTTGACTTTTACTTGCGTACTCAAATCCAGATTTTATTAGTTTTGCGAATATAAATTCAGTCTAGAATTGTGAAATCAGCGTGATTTTACATTTTGACTCTACAATCCTGCATTAAGTTACAAAAAATAACGGGCTTGCACCAGCGAAACACACTTTTTATCGGAAAAGTTCTCCTGCATCATGAGGAATTGCCCTCAACCAATACGTATGCCCAAGAACTACTAGCAAAAAGCAAGCCAATTGAAGGAACTGTCATTTCGACCTTTCGCCAGCCACAGGGGCGTGGTCAAGTTGGCAGTAAATGGGAAAGTGAGCCGGATAAAAACCTCACCTTGAGCGTAATTTTGTATCCCAGCTTTTTATCTCCCTGGCAGAATTTTGCCTTGAACAAAGCGGTGGCACTTGCTGTTCGCCATTTCGTTGCAGAATTGATTCCACAACAAGTAGTTAAAGTCAAATGGCCCAACGACATTTACGTTGGAACACGGAAAATTTGCGGTATCCTGATTCAAAATAGTCTGAACCGCAACACCCTGGCCTCCACAATTGTAGGCATTGGGGTCAACGTGAACCAGACAACTTTCTCCAAAGATATTCCTAATCCCAGCTCTTTGCAACTGGAAAATGGAAAAGAATATGATTTGTCTTCGCTCATCCCTTTGCTTTGTCAGCATTTTGAGGCGATGTACCTTCGTCTCAGAAGCGGACAGTTTGCCGATTTGGACGCTGAATACTTAGACCAGCTGTATCGCTACCAAGAGTCGACGCTTTTTCAGCGCATCAATGGCGACGTATTTTGGGGTAAAATCAGCGGCATTTCCAGCATTGGTCAATTGCTCGTCACAGTGGAAGATGGAGGGGAAGAGGCTTTTGACTTAAAAGAAATCAGCATAGCAGGGTTTTAGGAAAATCAGTCGGTCACTGAGCGAAGTCGAAGTGCTGGCTGATTTTCCTAAAACCCTGGAACCTTAAATGTGACATGAAAATATCAATCCTTACTGTAGGCGATGAAATCCTCATCGGTCAAATTGTCGACACCAACTCTGCCTGGATGGGCCAACAACTCAACCTGGCTGGGGCCCGCGTCGTCACGGTCATTTCCGTAGGCGATACGATGGAGGCCATCCATACCGGCATCCGTGAAGCCCTGGAACAAGGCGACGTAGTGCTGATGACGGGTGGCCTGGGTCCAACCAAAGACGACATCACCAAAAAGGCCTTGTCCGAATACATGGGGGTCGACATGGTTTTTCACCAGGCTACCTTTGAGCGCATCACCAAGATGTTTGAGGTGTGGGGCCGCCCTATGAACGAGGCCCACCGCCTACAGTGTTTCATGCCCGCCAATGCCGAAATTTTGACCAATAAAATGGGTACCGCCCCCGGCATGTGGATGGAATACGCAGGCAAGGTCATCGTATCGATGCCCGGGGTGCCTTACGAGATGCAATACCTGATGGAAAATGAGGTACTGCCCAAATTGAAAAAATGCTACCCGGGTCAGCCCATCGCGCACCGCACGATACTGACCGTTGGGGAAGGAGAAAGCCATATTGCCGAGAAGCTGGAGGATTTTGAAGAGGGGCTTCCAGAAGGATTCAAACTGGCCTATCTGCCGAATATCGGTCAGGTTCGCCTGCGCATCACGGGTACGGGCATGGATGAAGCGGCTTTACACCAGATTTTGGATGAAAAAGCAGACATTCTCAAGGAACGTTTTGCAGACATTATCTATGGTTACGATACCGAAACTTTGGAAGGAGCCGTTGGGAAAATGCTGAAAGAACGGGGGTTGAAACTGGCGACTGCCGAAAGTTGCACCGGAGGCTACATGGCGCACCGGATTACTTCGGTAGCTGGTTCTTCGGACTACTTCGTAGGCAGTGTCATTGCTTACGCCAATGAAGTCAAGATGCAAATCTTGGGTGTAAAAGCGGAAACGCTGGATACCCACGGCGCAGTAAGTGAACAAACGGTGATTGAGATGGCTGAAGGTGCTGTCAGGGTTTTGCCTGCCGATGTGGCCATTGCCATTTCGGGCATTGCGGGGCCGGGCGGCGGTTCGGATACGAAGCCAGTGGGGCTGGCCTGGATCGCGGTCAGCAATGGCCAACAGACCAAAACCTTCAGTATTCGGGCTGGCAAAGACCGGGATAAAAACATCCAGTACTTCACGGTACATGCCTTGAATCAGTTGCGACTATTCTTAAAGCAGTTGTAAAAGAATACTTATTGGAAAGTTTGGTAACTTTGCGGCACCAAATAATCCAAATTAAACGAAACTGTTTACCGCAGATAAAAGCAGTGATGCTACTGAGCATCGTAGATGCATACCTTACTAAGGTGCTCTAAGGTGCCTAAGGTGGTTCAAAAATAAGTTTAACTTAGTTTTGTGGACTTCGAAGGTTCTTATTTTGAACCACCTTAGGCACCTTAGAGCACCTTAGAAGTTATGCGCCTGCGGCGCTCAGCTGTAAAGCTGTTTACATTGTGGTGGTAAAAGAAACACAACAACAATGGCGCAGTTCGAATTGATCATGCCCAAGATGGGAGAAAGCATCATGGAGGCCACCATCCTCAAGTGGGTGAAAAACGTGGGTGACCAGATAGAACTGGACGAAACCATCGTGGAGATCGCTACGGACAAAGTGGACTCAGAAGTGCCTTCCCCCGTAGCGGGCAAAGTGGTACAATTGCTTTTTGGGGAAAACGACACCGTAGCCATCGGCAAAGTCATCGCCCTGATTGAAACCGAAAGCAGCGCGGCCGAACCCAAAGCCTCACCAGCCCTGGCCGAACCCGCTCCGCAAGCCAATGGTCAAAGCCCCGCTGCGGCAAGCAATGGCGCACTGAGCACCAGCACTCCCGTGGCCAGCCCCCAACCCATCGGCAAGGGTGAAGGCAATCGATTTTATTCCCCCCTGGTACGCAACATCGCCCAGCAGGAAAACATCTCCCTGCAAGAACTCGAAGCCATCACTGGCTCAGGCATGCAAGGCCGGGTCACCAAAAAAGACATTTTATCCTACCTGGACGAGCGCAAGGAAACACCCGCCACGGTCATTTCCGCAAAAGCTACACCAACAGCTAAAGGCACTCCCGTACAGGTAAGCTACACCGCGCCCGCCGTGAGCCTGGATGGCAACGTGGAAATTATCGAAATGGACCGCATGCGCAAGCTGATTGCCGAGCACATGGTAATGTCCAAACACGTTTCGCCCCACGTGACCTCCTTTGTGGAAGTGGACGTGACCAACATCGTCAAGTGGCGAGAAAAGGTGAAAGACGTTTTCCAGAAAAAGTACAACGAAAAAATTACCTATACGCCCATATTCATTGAGGCGGTAGCCCGCGCCATCCGCGATTATCCGATGATCAACATCTCGGTGGATGGCACCAACATCATCGTGCGCAAGGACGTGAACATTGGTATGGCCGCAGCACTACCCTCGGGCAACCTGATCGTACCCGTGATCAAAGGGGCCGATCAGTTGAACCTGGCGGGTTTGACCAAAACGGTCAACGACCTAGCCAATCGCGCCCGCGCCAACCAACTGAAGCCGGAAGACATCCAGGGCGGCACCTTCACCATCACCAACGTGGGCACCTTCGGCAACGTGATGGGCACCCCCATCATCAATCAACCGCAAGCAGCCATTATGGCAGTCGGAGCGATTCGCAAAAAACCTGCGGTGCTCGAAACGGAGTACGGCGACATCATCGCCATCCGCCACATGATGTTCTTGTCCATGTCCTATGACCACCGGGTGGTGGATGGATTTTTGGGCGGATCGTTTTTAAGGAAAGTGGCGGATTATTTGGAGGGTTTTGATGGGGATAGAGCGGTGTGAGGATTTATGCTTTGAAGAAATACGAATATGCAACGCCTGCACGGGAAACTGTGTGGGCGTTTGTTGTAATGGGCGATAAAAAATAAGGGTTCATTTTGCCCCACTACTTATGGGGAAATGGATTCAATTTTATCGAATTGCACTAAGCACATCTATCATCTTGTAACCGCCCGTTTCAACGGGTGGATCAAAGCCCCCCCACCCCTCACATCTAACATCCTTCCAGAGGTTCACATCTCATTATTGATGCGCGCTCTGGAAGGATGCTAGATGTGATTGCGTGGGTGGCCTGGAGTCCCGCCGATTTAGAGATATTATTATAGGGATCAAAGCGACTATGAACTTCATATTCACATTCATAAGTTTCTTCATTAATCCCGGTCGTAATAATTTTTATCCTTTCCATTTTATAAACCCTCACTCCCCCTTCAACATCCCCAAATCCAATTCAAAACCCGGCAGCACCTCCTCCCCATTCAACTTCCCCTCAAAATTCGGCACCACATCCACCGTTCCATCCTGCCGATAAATATAAGCTTTCTGTTTCACCGGATCGATCAGCCATGCCAAACGCACCCCATTGCCGATCCAGGTTTGTTCCATTTTGCGTTTCAATTTTCCCAATTTATCACTATCCGAGCGGATTTCGATGATGAAATCGGGAACTACCGCAGCGAATTTTTTCCGCTCCTCAGTAGGCAGGTTGGCCAGTTTTTCTGCGCTGATCCAGGAGGCATCAGGAGATTTGGTGGCACCATTAGGAAGTTTAAAACCAGTGGAGGGGCTCAAAACTCGACCACCAAGTTTACTGTTCTTCACAAAATTGCGCAGTTCTACAAGAACTTCAGCTTCAAAGAAACCAGAGTCAAAATGTACAGGAGCCATAATTGTTACTTTGCCGTTGGCTTCACGTTCGATGCGCAGCTCGCGGTTTTGGGCACAAAACTGCTCAAACGCTGCCTCCGACATGGCTTCGGCGGTAACCAGGGGCAGGTCGTCCGGGAGTTCCATGATCAGCAGGGATGATTTTTGTTGCAGCTTTACCATTGGGCTGTTTTTTATGCAATTTATTCATTTTTACACATAAAATGAAGATTGATTATTGGGTGATCGCAAGATTTCCAACTACTGCTCCCACTGCTCAATCAACCTTGCCGTAATGTCCAAAAAGTCATTTTCAGTAATAATCCCCACCAATTCGCCATTTTGCACCACCGGCAGGCAGCCAATTTTTTTATCGCGCATCAGCTTGATGGCATCCAGAATCAGCATGGAGGGATGGACCGAAATCGGTTCAGCGATCATGATGTCTTGCACCTGTTCGGCAGCGGGTTGCTCCAATTCGGTTTGTTGGGCCAGGTGGCGCAAGACCAGTCGGGCCGTGATGAGGCCGCACAAATGTCCCTTGTGATCCTCTACGGGCAAGTACTGGATGCGCCGCCAGTCCATCAATTTGGCCACTAATTGAATTAAGTCATCCTTTTGCACCGTAAACAAATCGGTGGTCATGAACTCCTCCACTTTGAGGCTTTTGGCCTGGTAATGGGGCAAGTCATCAGCGCTGGGTGGGGTCCATTCGTGCACAGGCAGGTTTTGTTTTTGACGGTTGTGAATGGCGGCAGTGAGGGTCACGAGGGCTTCATCTTCGCGCAAGGTTCGGCGCAGGGTGGAGTAACTATTGAGTTGCCAAATGGCACCGTTGGTATGGCTTTTCATGCGTGCTTCAGCGATGCCCAGGTATTGATCGATGTCGGCACTGGCTACCTGCCGGGATTGCAAACCCAAACGCGCCAGCGGGATCAACTCTTGCAACAACAAATCACGCGCAGTGATTTTTTGGCCATCAAACCAGGAGAACTTGGAGTCCAGCCCGAAAGCGGCGGCTTTTTCAAAATTGGAACGTGCATCCTCCCAGCTCATTTTTTGGCGCACATCCGCATAATGCAGCTGGCATCCAATCATCGCCCCGGTCCAAAACGCGGTATTGGTCATTTGATCCACCACGCTGGGGCCAGCGGGCAAAATCCGGTTTTCGATACGAAGATGGGGCTTACCATTGGGACTAATGCCGTAATAAGGGCGATTCCAGCGGTAAATCGAGGAGTTGTGCAAGCGCAGTGCTAGCAACAAAGGTGTTTCCCCCCGGCGGATTTTTTCGGCTACATTTTCCTCACTTTCCCGGGCAATCAAGGTGCGGAAACGCGCCAGGTCTTCGCGGTAAATGTCCAGGATGGAGTTTTCTACCCAGTTGTTGCCAAAATTGACGCGGGTGCTGCGCTCGCGTAAGTGGTCGTGGGTTGTGCGTACATCAAGGGCTTGCTGAAACAGGGCGATGCGGCTTTCGTGCCACAATCTGCGCCCAAAAACAATTGGAGAATTGGCCCCCAGTGCCAAAGTTGGCCCAGCCAGGGCCAGCGCAAAATTGTACATCCGGGCGTATTCCTCCGGGTTGACTTGCAGGTGGATTTGAAAACTGGTGTTGCAGGCTTCCAGCAAGGGGGTATCGTGCCGCACTTGTAATTCATCAATGCCGCGCAGGCGAAACTCAAAGGCTTGTCCATTGCGCTGAGCGGTCATGGCATCGATCAGCAGGTTGTAGCGCTCGCGGGGAGTCAGGTTGTGGCGCTCCAGGTCGTGTTTGCGGATGGTGGGTAAAATGCCCGTGAGTAGGAGTTCGGCGTTGAAAGGCCCCAGGTTGTCGCGGATTTCTTGCAGGCGTTGCAGGATTTCCTGCTCCATGGTTTGGAAACAGCTCCCGGTGAAGTCTTGAGGTTGGAGGTTGATTTCGAGGTTGAAGCGTGCCAATTCGTTGTCGAGCCAGGGGCAATTGGGCATACTTTCCAAAATTTCAACGGCCAGGGGCAGGGGTTTGTAGGTTTTGGCATCTACCACACAAATTTCCTGTTCAGCGCCGATGCGGGCTACTCCGGTTTCGAACCACTGATGGTCCAACATGTACTCGACGGCTTCAATGTCGGCCAGGAGGGCTCGCATAAAGTTTAACATTGGTGTAGAGTCCATGTGGTGGCCATTGAGTGCTTGGTTTTGCTGCAAAATAAGGAATGTTGTTATACCCTGTTTATCTATACTCGCCGACAATTGAGCTTGGCCACAAAAATTTTAATCCACAATCCACGTTTGACAAGGACGAATACATCTTCCAGCTATGCGCAAAATCTGTCTGTTTATCCTGCTTCCCTTAGTCCTGGCCACTTGCAAAAGAGACGATCGGGAGCGCCTATTTGAAATCCTGGTTCCCAATATCACTTTTGAGATTCCAGCGGGGTTGAGTGGTGGACTGCCAAGGGTATTTGAGTTGGACAATTTGACTTCCAGCGTAATCGCCCAAGCCAAAAGTGCAGGCATCGATACCGCCACCATTGTCGAAATTCGGCCACGTGCAGCAACCTTACAAGCCATTCAAGGCAATGCGGATTATTCTTTTTTGCGCGAGGTGGTGATTCGGGTGTGTCGGAGTCAATCGAATGTTTGTTATGCTACCGATGAGGCTTTTAATATTGTGTATTTCGATGAGCGGAGGATTGGTACGCGCATCAATTTGAACCCTTCCTTGCCCAATCTGCGGCGTACCTTGATTCGGGAGCGTTACAAGTTGGAGATTTTGTTTTATTTGAAACAGGGGGCGGTGTCGCCGACTGCGATTCCGACGCGACTCGATATGATTTTTGAAGCAGTTAAATAAAGATGAGAGAGGAAAGATGAAAGATGAGAGAGGAAAGATGAAAGATGAAAGATGAAAGATGCTACCGCAGAGGCTTAGACAAGGTCATTGTCAAAAATGCTGCGGTAGCATCTTTCATCTTTCATCTCTCATCTTTCATCTCTCATCTTTCATCTCTCATCTTTCATCTCTCAAT
>JAIYAV010000312.1 GCA_027488855.1 Saprospiraceae bacterium | reverse complement strand
CCTGTTCTGGACACCCTACCCTACGGGGCTTTTGGTACAATATTGATACGTCGCTGAAAACAAAGATAGGCTAAAAAAGGCTTACTCGCCGTTCTGCTAAAAAATCTTCATTCATCCATCAAATGCTCCAAATCATTCAAATTCTTAAATAGGCAACCTCATGGTCGGACAGTAACCGTAAAAAATCTTTGAAGTCGGGAGGTAGTGTTATCATAATCAGCTAAGCGCATTCGTAAAAGTTCAACCGCTGCAAGACGTTCTTGCGGAGTTTTGGTCAACCAAAACCGAGTTTCTTCAAGCGGGTCTTCTTGTAAAGTTCCCACTTTCAGGACAGAAAGGTCAATTTGACGAATTGTTGTTTCCATAATTCAAAGATAAACAAATTACTTTTATTTGTCCATATGGGCATAAAAAAAGGCCGCCGATCCAGTTCCCTAGATCGGCGGCCCGCTGCATGTTGAAGAAAAATCTCGGTGTTAGATCAATACAAACCCACGAGCCGGTTCGTGGGCCCACGATTAAAATCGTGGGTTCTGGTCATTTCAAAAGTAAGACCCGGCATACTTCAAATGTGCTGCCCGCCGATCCAATCTTTTTTAAGGTTTAGCAAAATAAATGTACTTGTTGATCTTTTTGCGCAAGCCTACCTGGATGCCCCAATTTTGGTAGCGCTGATCGATGGCGTAATCATTGGCGGTAAACGAACCGGAATGGCGCAATACATACGGCTCCAGCACCAGCCGCAAACGGGGAGTGATGGGATAACTTGCGGCGATACTTCCGTAAAAAGCTACACCTAAACTATTGCGAAAAGCCGGATAAGCATCGGGGGTTTTGCTGGAAAAATCCAGTACTCTATTCAAGTCGGGCGACAAAAAGTTGCCCTTTTGATTGAAAGCCATATTCAGGTACACCCCGGCATTGGCAGAAAGGGTGAACTTGCCCAAGTTGTTGCGCTCATAACCTACTACAACGGGGATATCAATGGTTTGAAAGCTGTTCTGCTGTGTTTGCTGCTGATATGTAAACGTTTCGCGGTGGTTGCTGTAGCTCAAACCACTGCGCACTGCGATGCCATCGATGGAAATCATCGAAAAACGGAGCGCGGCACGGTAGCCATTTTGCACTGCTTCACTTTGCTCCCGAGCCTGACGGTACAGTTCAAATTCCGGTTCACGAGCTTCCAAAATTCTGGTAGGCACATCCATGCCCGCCATCAACTCGCCGTATACGCGCCAACCACGGGCTCTGGGCAGATACAGTGGTTTGCCGCCATCCAGACCAAGCTCAGGCTGGTAGGCCACATTGGCGTTGCGTGAATCCAGAAGATTGAAATTTTCTATTGTTTCTATTTTTTCTGATGCTTCGGTTGCCAATGAAGCGGTATTTTTTGTTTCTGCTTCCCCAGGTAGTTGAGCAGAAGCAATTGTATTCAAATTTTGCGAAGCCGGAGTATTAAGTGGTGTTTCTGCCTGAACTACTGCATTCGAATGCTGATCAGGAAGGGCAACACTTGCAGCAGTCTGCTCGTTTCCTTTGGATGCCTTATTGAGTTGCGCAGCGGCGCGGCCATCTACATTGGGCATCAATACCGCAGTTTTATAATTGCCAAAACTTTGTTCCTGCAATTTTTCTTCCAGCCTTTGATCCTCACTATTGGAGGCAGATTGGAGCTCTCCTGGTTCAAGTTCCGCCGCAGGATCGATGGCCGCAATCGGCGTATCCGACTGATTCTGCTTCAGCGGTTTGACCGGTTCGGGTTGATTGTTCATTTGCTCAGCCCACATCCAGATGGCCCCAGTCAAACTGAGCAGCAAGATTGCCGCAGTCAGATACCAGGCCAGGCGGCGGCGTTTGGCTTCTTGCGCTTGAGCGGTTTTCCGGGCGTCCAGTGCGGCCCACAAGTGCATGGGCGTCTCCATGCTGTGGTGGTACAACTTGTCCCGAAAAAGATCATCCAATGGATTGTGCTCACTCATACCGTAACTTTTTGTACATGCTCTAATTCCATGACCATTGCCTGCAGCATCTTGCGGGCTTTCACCAATTGTGACCGGGAAGTGCTCTCCTGAACCCCCAAGGTGTCCGCTATCTCGGCATGGCTGTAGCCTTCAATGGCGTACAGGTTGAACACGATGCGGTAGCCTTCGGGAAGGCGGGCAATCAGCCCCAAGAGTTCTGCTTCACTGAGCTGGGAAAAAACACTGGGTTCGGCGGCGGAAAAATCCTCCCTTATTTCCAGGCCGTATTGCTCATGTGTAAAACTTTTGCGGTCAAAGGTTTTCAGTGCAGTGTTCACCACCACGCGGCGGATCCAGCCCTCAAAGGAGCCTTTGTTCTGAAACTGATGCAAATGATCGAAGATCTTGATGAAAGCATCTTGAAGAACATCTTCTGCTTCCATATGATGGCGGGCATAACGCATACATACCGACAACATCTTCCCAGCGTAACGCTTGAAAAGCTCCTGTTGGCATTCTCGTTTTTGCCGCAAACAACCTTCGATGATTTCTTTTTCCGTCACAAGTTTAACAGGTCTGATTGAATAGAGCCACCAGCGGTCTAAATCGCTGCTTAATACCCACTAAAACCTGTCACGAAAATACAACAATAGTCCGTTCACGGTATGAGGATGTTGAAAAAAGCCTGATTTCCAGCGCTGAAAGGCTTCTTCGAGGGGCATGAGTTCGAGTTCGACTGCCTCGCCAGTATCCAAATCGATGGCATGATTGGGTTCACAATCGGTGGCCAACCAGTGGTGGATGTAGGAATCCATAAAGACGGGATTGGAAGGGATGCTGCCCAAAAAAGTCCAATTTTCACTGGCATAACCCGTTTCTTCCCGCAGTTCACGTTGGGCTGAAAAATGGTGTTCTTCTCCGGGATCGACAATTCCGCCGGGTAGTTCCAAAGTTTCGAGACGGATGCCCACCCGGTATTGACGAGCCAGAATCAGTTCCTGATTGGGGGTAATGGCGACTACGTTGGCGGCATCGGGCGAGTTGAGGATGATCATCCGTTCGGTGATGCCATTGCGCGGGTTGGTCAGGTGGTCGAAACGCGCCTGGAAGAGTTTGAGATCGGGGCCTGGCTCGGAGTGTTGGAGTTGCCAGGTAAGTGGATTGGAAGGCATGGGTAAATTGTAGGGGCGCCCCTTGCGGGCGCCCATGATAAGGCAAATGGGCACCCGCAAGGGGCGCCCCTACGAATCATTTTGCGTCATCAATAATGGCATCATCAATCAGGTCATTGCCATCTTTGTCGCCATCT
>JAIYAV010000175.1 GCA_027488855.1 Saprospiraceae bacterium | reverse complement strand
CCAGTTCGGGCAATGCCAGCAGCACCGATATCCTTTTTTTGGATTTAAGTATGCCTTGCAAAACAGGGGTTGAATGCCTAGTCGAGATAAAAGAAAATGCAAAATTCAATAAGTTACAGGTGGTGATGTTCACCTGCTCATTGACCAGTTGTATTCATTTTGAACAGCACCTCATCAACACACTTGAAAGAATCGGTGCCGACGGTTTTATTCGAAAGCCCGAAAGTTTTGATCAACTGAAAAACCTCATTGAAACGACACTCAGCAGAATAGTGGAAAAACATACCATTCAACAGCAAACTCAGTAGTGCTTTTACTAATTGTTTAACACATAAGCTAATCTTACCATAAGAAATGGACGAAATTAAGATAAACAGTGTATTGCTTGCAGAGGATGATGAAGATGATGTACACCTTTTTAAAACTGTTTTAGCTGAATTGAACCAGGATATACTTGTTACAGTAGCAGCAGACGGTAATTTGTTGATGGCTTTTTTAAAGCAGGCAACCACCCTGCCTGAAATGATTTTTCTTGATTTGAACATGCCTTTTAAAAACGGCTTCCAATGTCTGCGTGAAATCAGGGGTAATGAAAAATGGAACAGCATTAAAATTTTTGTGCTTTCCACTTCTTCTCAACCGCAACATATAGAAGATGCCTACAAAGGCGGGGCGGATTTATACCTTTCCAAGCCCACCAGCTACACCCAATTTAAAAACATGGTAGAAAAATGCCTGGTCAACAATTGGGAAGGGTTAAAACAAACCATTTATTAACACCAAATTTTTAAAACAGCACCACTTGGAGTCAAGCATTTTTTTACAGCGCCTACGAAGCAAAACGGCAAAAAGTCACCAGTTGATCGAGCAGAATAGCGCTTCACAATTATTGCTTAGCAAGGAGGTAACTATTGTTCAATATGCCCATTATCTTCAAAGTCTGTATGGCTTTGTATATGGTTTTGAAAAGATGGTGTTCCCAATATTAAAGCACCATCAATTGCTCCAAATCAATGATAGAAAAAAATCCCACTTTATACAAGCCGACCTTGCCATGCTGAATCAAACGGCCGCACAGCCTTATGTTAGCGATGAGCTATTCAGCACCCATTACCAAACAGCCGCTGCTGCATTAGGGGGGATGTATGTGCTGGAAGGTTCTACCCTTGGCGGGCAAATCATCAGCAAACATTTATCAGCCATTTTAGGTACTGTAGTTGCTGGAAAAACCACTTATTTAAGCGCTTATGCCAGTCAAACCGGCACCATGTGGAAAAGCTTTTTGCAATTGCTTTGTGAAGCAGGCGCTAGCACCAACAATGAAGACGAAATTATTGACAGTGCCGTAAACACTTTTTCCTTACTAAATAATTGTTTATCAGAATATTCCTACAAACTTGCTAGAAATGAAAATTAAAAATTTAGTTCCTGACCATGAAGTAACGATAAGCAATTGTGAAAGCGAACCAATCCATATACCGGGCAGCATCCAGCCCCATGGCTTTTTACTTGCTGTAAAAATGCTTGATTATTCCATTGCTTTTGCAAGTAAAAATTGCGAAACCTATTTTCAGCTGCCCTTGAATGAAATATTGGGCAAAAATTTGAACCTGTTTTTTGATAACGAAGAAATAAACACCTTTACTGCCCAATACAAATCTGACGGTAGTGAAATGGATCGCCCTTTTGTTTTTTCACTACATGGAAAACACTATAGTACATCTGCACATAAAAGCGGTGACACAGTTGTATTAGAAATGGAACCTTTTACGGAAGACCATAGCTACTTGCCCGAACTGTACATACAAACAAAACGTTTTGCCTATCATACCGAAAGGTCGGATAACCTGAAGAATCTTTGCCAGGACATTGCCAATGAAACAAAATTGATAACTGGTTACGACCGGGTGATGATCTACCGTTTTGACAAAAATTACAATGGTGAAGTGTATGCCGAAAGTAAACGTGAAGACTTGGAATCATTTTTTGGGCTGCATTATCCCCATACAGACATTCCCGTGCAAGCTCGTGAACTTTATTTACGCAACCACGTAAGGATGATAGCCGACGTAGAATATGAGCCTGTACCATTGTATGCACTGGAAGAAGAAGGTGGAGCCGCAATTACCTTAGACCTTAGCCTTTCTTTTTTGCGGTCGGTGTCGCCCATTCACATCCAATACCTAAAAAATATGGGTGTGGCCGCTTCATTCAGCATCTCATTGATTCACAATAAAAAATTGTGGGGGCTGATATCCTGTCACCATGACACCCCAAAGTATATTCCTTATTATGCAAGGCTTGCAGCACATTTACAGGCCATCTTTCTCCAATCTCAAATTGAAGTGCGAAAGGTGGCTGATGAATTTGAGATTACTAAAGAAACCAATAAAAAGCTGCAGGAGTTGAGCGAACAATTTACCAAAGAACAGCCATTTATCGGCAATAAACTAACCTTACAATTGATAAAAACCCTTTTACATGCCGATGGTCTTGCCATAATACACAATGGCAATTTTTTTACTTCAGGCACAGTGCCAGCGAAAAAAGAAATGCAGTTAATGGCCGACTGGCTTTTTAAAAATACAAAAAATGAAAATTTTAATACAGCAAGATTTGCGGATGATTATTTGCCAGCCAAAGCCCTGAGCAACAGTGTGGCAGGAATTTGTTACCAGCGGCTTAGTACATTACCGGGCGATGCTATCTTGTGGATGCGGCACGAAATACAAACAACCAAGCTATGGGGAGGCGATCCCACTAAAGCAATGTTTCTGGACAACAAAAATCATTTAATTACACCCCGAAAATCATTTGCAGCTTGGAGTGAATCTGTAAAATACCAAAGCACTGAATGGCAAAGGCCAGAATTAAATGCTGCTGCTGCCATATCATTGGTTGTACAAAGGCAATTGCACCTGACTGATTTAATAGCAGAAGAAAAAAAATACCGCAGCCTCAATGAACAACTGCAAAAGTCCAATGATGAACTGTCGAATATGAACTGGATAAGCACCCATGATTTAAAAGAGCCTTTACGAAAAATACAAATGTATGCTTCCATTATTTTAGAAAAACACAGCCATGAAATTCCGGATATTGTAAATTCAAATATTGTGCGCATGCAAGCTTCTGCCGCCAAAATGCAGCGGCTTATTGAAGCATTGGTTTCTTACGCCAGTTTAATGCATGACAGTGCAAGATTTGAGGAGGTAGACCTGAATAGTGTTTTGAAAGAAGTGGTCATGGATCTAAAGGAGGAATTTGAAGAGAAAGGCGCTACGATTGACATAAGCGCTTTACCCATTGTAGATGGTATTAGCTTTCAGTTGCACCAGTTGTTTGTAAACATCATCAGCAATGCCATCAAATTTGCAAAGCAGGATGTCCCGGTTGTTATAAAAATAAGCTGCACAACATTTACCACTGAGCCTGCAACCAATGCAGGCGAAGCGCCAAAGCATTGGTTTAAAATTTCTTTTGTTGACAATGGCATTGGTTTTAACAACACCTTTAAAAATGATATTTTCAAAGTATTTAACAGACTGAATGCCAACCAATACATCGGGTCGGGCATTGGTCTTGCCATCAGCAAAAAAATTGTAGAGAATCACAACGGCACCATCACCGCCACCGGCGAATTGAACCAAGGAGCGCAGTTTGACATCTGTCTTCCCACAGGATAAAACAAGTACGGCTGCCCTTCGTTTGTGAAGGGTATCGATAACCTAGTCACACAGCACCCAGTGCCTCCAAAATGGCCTTGCGCGTATCATCCGGATTCATAAAAGGAATTAGATGCCCCCACTCGGGTTTGACGATCATTTTGAGTTGCTTGGGGTGGATGTTTTTTTCGCTGAATTCGATGTTGGAAGCGGGCGCGAGCATGTCCTTTTTGCCGTGCAAATGCATAATGGGCGTTTGTAGATTGAACCAGCCTCCCCGCATTTTGTCCAATTCGGCAGCGTGCGAAAACTTTTCCGATCCAGAAACCCGCCAAGCGCCGGAAAGCATCCAGCGGGTTGCTGTCCATTTGCCAATGTAGGAAAACCAAAAAATGGGCTCATTGTCGGGATCATTGACTGGCGCCAACATGACGACCGACTGGATTTGTTCGGGATAAACCATGGCCGTTTTGGCGACTATTGGTCCGCCATAAGAATGCCCTACCAAAACTACCTTGCGACCTGGGTATTGATCCATCACTGCTTTGACCGCCTTAGCTTGTTCTGCAATAGAGGTCATGGCTTTGCCATACAAGGAGTAGCCGTAACCCGGTCGATCCATAGAGACCAAAATGGCTCGGTTTAGAAGCAGGGAATCGGCTTGGTAGCGGAAAAAGTCTTGAGCTGAACCTGGAGCTCCATGTACAAACAACACTAAGGGTGCATCCTCCCGCAGGGTATCACGGCTTGTTTCAATCCAGTGCAATTGCCCATCAGCGTAAGGCAGCGTTTTGATTTTGGCAACGGTATTCCGCTTTTTGAAATAGGCCTGGGTCTTTTTGTCAGAGGAGCGGAAACTGGATTGCATGTTGTAGACGACGAAGCCAACAACAAGGATAGCTAGGCCGAGGAGGATGCGGGCGAGGAGTTTCATGGTGGTGATTTTAGGTGGATTAATTTACCTAAAGTGAATGCTTTAGCCAGGGCATTGGTTTAGTTTTTTGTCCACATTTTTAATGCTGCATTTTTGTATGTTTGCAAAAAAAGCTTTACTACTAATTAGGCTTCCTCCAAACCCAAACCAATTCCACCAAATTGAACGAATCAACTTTTTACGCACTTTTCAAAAGCTACACCCTATTTTTTACGTTTTTGTTCTGTTCTCCTTTGCTCTTTGCTCAAGCCCACCTATTTGACGCCAAACTCATCACTCCCGAGGATGGCCTAGCCAACTTAATGACCATGGCGATTTTCAAAGACCAGCAGGGGTTCATGTGGATATCCACCCGCTATGGTCTGAACCGTTACGATGGTCATTCTTACCAGCTGTACACCCGAGAAAAAAATGGACTATCCTACAATGACAACATTCGCCAGATTAGCCAGGATCCTGAAGGAAATTTATGGTTGTTTTACAGCAACTACAACAATGGTGTTCTTCCAGATGCCAAATCCGTTGACGCAATAGACATTTTTGATCCAAAAACCGAAAAAACCACCCCGTTTGACCTTTATTTTGCGGGCAAAGCCCCTTTTCAAGCCTCCGCAGTTCTTTTACCCAAAATTATCGATCCCCAAAACCGGCAATGGATCTGCACCGATAAAGGTGAAATCTTTCAATACAATGGCAGCTTCAAAAAGATATTTCAAAAACAAGGAGCCACTTTCCAATACCTAAGCTTTGATGGCTCCGACAAGATTTGGGCAGCCTGGGGCAGTCAGCTGATCTGCATTGATCATCGCACTGGTAAAGTGAGGGAAGAAATCAAATTACCCGGCCAAATCGGGGGTATTCACCCTGGTGCAGAAAACAGCCTTTACTTGTCAACCCTGGGGTATCAAAAAGTAGATCTCTGGCAGCTCAAAGATGAGAACCTGATCCCTTTTTCCCTTACTCGAAACCAGCAGCCCTTTCAACTGGAAAGGCGCGGCGCTTACTTTGTTTATCGTGATCGAAAAGGGTATTGGTACAGCGCTATTGATGGACAACTCAATGTATTCAGTGCCCGAGGGGAATGGCTGTTCAATTACCATACCCTGATTGGCAAAAATTTGACTACCACTTTTTTGAACTGGTATGAAGATGAGCAATACCTGTGGCTGGCGTCTCCTACCGGAGTCATTCAGACCAGTGTGGCGGAAAATCCATTCAAATTAATTCATCGCCAGGAAAAAGGGTACTCGGATTGTCGCGGCATTACCGAAGATGAAGCCGGAAACATCTATTTCCTCAACAATCAAGTGTATCAATGGTCTAAAAAGACCCAAATGTGTACAAAACAGACCGATATCGATGGCGCTTTTGGTTTAATTTACGTGAATGGCTTGCTTTGGGCTGGCGATTACACGACCAAATCTTTGGGATTTGAACTCAATGTGAACACGCATCAAATCATTCGTTATCCCGTTTTAAACGCCAAAGCACATCTTGCGCTCAGCCTGATGAAAACTGGTGATCCCGATCAGCTTTTGGTCGGACAGAACAACGGGCTAGCTTATCTGGACCTCAAAAACAAAAAAGTAATCCCATTTAAAAAATACAATGGCTTTGAATTGCTCAAAAACTGTGAAGTCAATCACCTGCATAAAAATGCCGCAGGCATTTGGTTGGCGACCAATCAGGGTATTTTTTTGATGCAGGAAAAAAAGGGAATTATTCGATATTACTCGATCTCCTCAGGTGATTTACCTTTCAACCACATCCAGCACATCCATGAAGATCTCAGGGGTACCTTCTGGTTGGCTACCAAGGGTGGCGGAATCATTCAATGGAATCCCTCTCTCGATGGGAAAAAGCGGTCGAAAAGCAAGCAATTTACCACCGCAGAGGGCTTGTCAAACAATTACACCTATGCCATTTACGAAGACGATTACGGTAAATTGTGGATTCCCAGTGATAAGGGTTTGATGTGGATAGATAAAAAGTCCTTACACATTCGGACTTTTCTGGTCAATGACGGATTGCCGCACATCGAGTTCAACCATACCGCTCATTACCAAGCCAAAAACGGCACCTTGTACTTTGGTGGGTTAGGCGGATTGATCGCTTTTCATCCCAGCGTTTTTGCCGCAGAACTGGCCAATAAAACGCCGCTTAAGTTTACCAATTATTTCTTGCTGGAAGGCAATACTGAAAAAATGACGGACAAAAGTGAACTCCTCCAGGATTCGGATGCCCTTTTGCTCCGCCCCAGCGACAAATTTTTTGAGCTTCATTTTACCCTCCTGGATTTCGATGCTCCCGAACGGCACCGTTATGCCTACCAAATCGCGGGGTACAGCAGCACATGGAATTACATCAATGAAAATTTTATCCGCATCACCAATTTGCCTTACGGCCACTATACCTTAAAAATTAAGGGGCAACATGGCAGCAACGGGTGGTCGGAGCAGGAATTGTCTTTGAACCTGGTGGTACAAAAACCTTTTTATTTGCGCTGGTGGTTTATCCTGGTCGCCATTCTAGGCATAGCGGGTGCTATATTGGCCATGGTGCGCTCGCGGGTAAAAAATCTCGAAAAAGACCGGGAACGACTCGAAGCAGAAGTACAAAAACGCACCCAACAGATCGAGCAAGACAAACAAATCATCGCTTCACAAGCAGAAGCTTTGCTACAGCTCGACCAGGCCAAAACCCGTTTCTTTTCCAACATCGCCCACGAATTTCGTACCCCATTGACGCTGATCATCGGTCCACTGGAACAAGTCATTGCCGAACAACCGCCTCCCATTATTCTTCGCCGGAGGATGTCGGGTATTTTAAAAAATGCCCAACACATCTTAAACTTGATCAACCAATTGCTCGATACCTCTAAGCTTGAAGGTGGACAAATGACGATTGAAGTCACGAGGGGGGATATTGTCACTTACACCCGAGAGTTGATCAAACGTTTTCAAGCCTTAGCCATTGAAAAAGGTCAACGCTTGAACTTCATTAGCAATCAGCGCAATTGGGAAACAAATTTTGACAAAGACAAATGGGATAAAATAATTTACAACCTCTTGTCCAATGCCATCAAGTTTTCACGCCAAGGAGGAGACATCCAGATAAGTTTAATGAAAATCCATAAGAAACAAGTTGATTTTATCCGACTTGCTGTAAAAGACACTGGCATTGGTATTGAAAGCAATCAACTTGGACAGATTTTCAACCGATTTTACCAAGTGAATAGTTTTGCCGCCCGTACTCAGGGTGGTACAGGGATTGGTTTGGCTTTGATCAAAGAATTGGTAGTATTGCAAGGCGGCGAAATATGGGTTTCCAGTGAGGTAAACAAAGGAACTTCTTTTGAAATACTCTTGCCCGTTTTGCACAACGAACAAGTCGAACCATTGGTGATCGGCCCAAGTGTGGAGGCATTGCCGGATTTTCCACCGATCATCCCTGAGCCTACCCCAACTGCCAAGCCGCCGGAAACAAGGAGCACTGAAAAATTGGAATTGCTGATCATCGAAGACAACGAGGAAATGCGGGAGTACATCCGCTCTTGTTTAAGTGGTTCGATTTACAACATTACCGAGGCGGTCAACGGCGAGGAGGGCCTCCAAAAAGCGCAGACCATCATTCCTGATTTGATCGTTTCGGACGTAATGATGCCCAAAAAAGACGGCTTTGCACTTACCCAAGCCATTCGCAGCAACATCAACACCTCACACATTCCCCTAATTTTGCTCACCGCCAAAGCCTCTTTAAATAGCCGCCTGAAAGGCTTACAGCGGGGAGCCGACGCCTATTTAACCAAGCCGTTCAGCCCCCAGGAGCTGGCTTTGCACATCCAAAACCTCATCGAAATCCGGCGCATGTTACAGCAACGGTACCAAAACAACAACCCCTCTGTACACGACATCATTTATCAACAGGAAGACGCGTTTATTGGGAACCTCAGAACGTACATTCTCCAAAACATTGATGAGTCCGATCTCAACGGCGACCGCATTGGCAAACATTTTACAATGAGCCGCGTCCACTTATACCGCAAACTCAAGGCATTGACCGATCATTCCATCAGCGAATTCGTCATGTCCATTCGTTTGGAAAAAGCATTAGAATTGGTACGCGAAGGCAAACTGAACGTTTCTGAAATTACTTACCAAACCGGATTTTCTTCCATCAGCCATTTTTCAAGGTCATTTAAAAAGACCTTTGGCAAACCACCCTCCGAAATGTAACGCCTTGCCAAACATCGGTAACACCCGTGAAAAGGTTCTTCTTCCTTTGTTCGGTAGATTTGTGCTTACCTTAACGACAATGACGCCAGAAGAAGTTGCCAGCACCGTCCAATCCATATTGACCCAACATTTCAAAATCCCCCTCGACCAATTTTCCTGGGAAAAACCCTTAGAAGTCTTGCAGAAGGATTTCAAGATCTTGGGCTATTTGGTGTTTTTGGAACAATTGATCAATGAGCGTTTCGGTAAAAAAATTCCACTTCTTGAAAACATTAGTACCACTTTTCATACCCCACGAGATCTTGTTCAATTGATTTTAAGTGAATTATGAAGCGATACTCCGCCATGTAACACAGCAACAAATCTTGGTAACATCGGTGCAAAGCAAAGTGAAGTCGCTTAAAGTTCTTTGCAACATCAAATTTAAAGTCGCTTAAACAGCCAGGGTATCCACTTAACGGCGATGTACCAAACCCTTCAAATTTTTTAATTCGGAAGGTTTATAATCAGCAGTACAGATGAAGGTCATATACTTTCATACCGGCCATTGGTATGGCGGAGTAGAAAAATTGTTGCTTGATTTGTATGAGTACCGCTCCCTGTCGCCGGAAATTGAGCCTGTATTTGTATTGTCGCATCGTGGATTGTTGAGTGAGGCGCTGGAAAAACGGGGTGCCACACTTGAAATTGTATCCGCGCCCACTCCCGGTAAACCCTGGACGCTGATTCGGGTTTGGTGGCAATTGTGGAAAATTTTGCTGCAATACAAACCCGCAGTAATGGTGAGCCATGAAATTGAAAACCATGCGATAGCCTGGCCCGTGGAGCGTTTTTTTTCGGTTAAGAGTGTACTGTGGATCCATTCCTCCGGTTTCAGATTAAGGGCACCTGTCTACAAAAAACTGGGCCGTAGGGTACCCGATTTGGCAATTTGCACCAGTCGCCATGTACAAGCAGAAGTCCAGGAATTGTGGCCTCAGTTAACAACCGACCATTTGTATCATCCATACGCCAATCCCGCGATTGAGCCAAGGAAGAAGAGCAAATATAAAGCAGTAACGCTCATTTATGCAGGCCGTCTGGTCGACTACAAAGGGCTCTCCGATAGTATCGAAGCCCTGGGGATGCTGAGCCATCTGAATTTTCATCTCATCGTTGTTGGCGGCTCAGCTCTGGAACCAGAGAAAACTTTTCAGGAGAAAACCCAACAAAGAGCGGAAGCCTTGGGCATTGGTGACAAAGTGGAGTTCGTCGGTTTCCAAAACAATGTATTGGACTATATGCGGGCAGCCGATGTATTTGTCCATCCCAACAAGTTACCCGAACCGCTTGGCTTGGTATTCATGGAAGCCTTGTTTGCAGGCATACCCATTGTGGCCACCAATATTGGCGGGGCAAAAGAAATTTTGGGATTACAACCACTAAAAATGGGTGACTTGGTATCGCCAAATGACATAGCAACACTCGCGGCAGTCCTGAAAAAATACATTGAGGAAGAAGATTACCGCTTGCACCTAACAAAAAACATCCAGGATGGATTTGTCAACATTTGTGATCCAGAGGCATCCATGAAAAAATTGGCTTTCCTCTTGAAATCTGTACAGACCATTTAGACAAACGCTTAAAGCAGATACAAAATGAAAGTTTTGGGAATAATCGGAAGAACCGACAATCCGTTGGTGCATGATGGCGCGGCTGCTTTGATCATAGACAATAAAATTGTGTATGCCATTGAGCAAGAGCGTTTGTCGCGGTCGCGGTACGCCATGGGGCAAGGTGCTCCTGATGCCATCCGTGCCTGTCTGCAGGATACCGGACATCAACTTTCGGACATCGACTACATTACTTATGGCTGGCGCCCAGAGCTACAATCGAGCACAAAAATATCGGACAACATCAGCGTGTCCAATGAATTGACCCATTTGATTCTACCACCCGAGTTGTACGACCTAAAAAGTCCGCCACCGATCCATTTTGTACAGCACCACTACACCCACGCGGCTTCGACCTACTTCACCAGTGGCTTCGATAGTGCAGCGGTGCTCGTGGTAGATGGCCGGGGGGAAGGTGAATCCATTTCTCTCTATCACGCCAAAGGCCAGCAGATCGAATTGATCGAAAGTTACCCCATGCTCTATTCATTAGGCGTGTTCTACGCGGCAGCGGCAGAACGGGCGGGTTTGGGTGGCCTTGGCGGGCACTCGGGGCCGGGCAAATTGATGGGTCTTGCTCCATTTGGGCAGCTCAGGCAGGAAATTGATTTTTCTTTTGACCCCGACAAAGGGCAGTTTACCTTGCCCGCATCGATACAAAAAGCGGTAGATGAGTCCAACACTCCCCTGCTTGCGGGTGACATGTGGAAATTTTGGCATAATTACTACGGAGAAAATTTCTATCCCTTTGACGGGCAAAGCCAAAAAGCCTCTTCCGCTTACGACATCGCACATTATGTGGACCTCGCCGCATCGGTGCAGCATAAGTTGGAACAAATTTGCCAGGGCTTGGCAGAACGGGTCAAAAAACTGACTGGTGAAAAGAACCTGGTTTTAAGTGGTGGATGTGCGCTCAATTGCAGCATGAACGCCTACCTGAGCCGGCAAAACAGCTTTGAACAGATCTATGTTTTTCCGGCGGCCAATGATGCTGGCAGTAGCATTGGGTCGGCTTTGGCGCTGTCTTATACACTTGCCCCGCCAATGGTTCCGCAGCCCCGGCCAAGCGCACCAGCTTTTGGCCGGAGCTACTCCGATGAAGAAATCGCTATCGTTCTTGGCAATTACGGTTTTATACCAGAAAAGTTGTCGCTTGGCGAATTAATGGAGCGGGTGGCCACTGATTTGGCGGACAACAAAATTGTAGCCTGGTTTAGGGGACACGATGAACTCGGTCCACGCGCCCTTGGCCGACGCAGCTTCCTGGCAAACCCTGCCCATCGGGAAAACCTGGGCCGCTTGAACAAAATCAAAGGCCGCGAAATGTGGCGCCCCTTGGCACCCAGCATCCTGGACGAACACGCTGAAACGGTACTGGAAGGCTCGATGGAGCCTGGTTTGCACCGCTATATGCTGGGAGTAGCCAGCGTTCGTTCCGAGTGGCGCGATCAGGTTCCTGCCGTCGTCCACATCGATTTTACCTGCCGCCCGCATTTTGTCCAAAAAGAAGAAGACGGCTTGTATTGGCAGACCATCAACGCATTTTACAAAAAAACGGGCATCCCCCTGGTCTGCAACACCTCCTTAAATGTGGCGGGGCAACCCATTGTGCACAAACCGGAAGAGGTCTTGGACATTTTTATGACCCAGGACGATGTGCAAACACTAGTGATCGAGGGTTTTTACCTGAGCAAGCCACCAACATCCAGCGCTGAACAATTTAAGCAAAGCAAGTATGAGCTTAGTACAGCCCAAAAATAGACAAGCCTTCCGATACCTCTATCTGTTGCAGTCGGATGGCATAGGTACCCAATACAGCTACATCAGCCAGTTGTTGGATTATGCCATGAAGACCGATTGTAAGGTGATTGTGGATTGTAGGAAAATGGCCTTTTTTCTGGGCTGGGGAGTATCCTGTGAAGAAGTGGAATTGAACAAGGTTTTTTCCTTCGATACCGACAGGGTGATTTACAGTCTGGCCGAAATTGACCGCATCCTGTGCGAGCAGGCTGACCAGGTGCTCGGCGTGCGTTTTTGCCGCGAGAAATTTGACCCAAAGGAGCTGAACATGCCCTATGTTATGGCCGAAGACTTGTTGTCAAATGTAGGAATTGAGGGCACCTGCGTCCTACAGAGGAAGTTGAACTTGGTGGGGGAGCATGAAAAAAAGTTTCAGCAGTATCAACAGATCGTCACCTCAAGTATCGGGGTTCATGCCCGGCTCGGCAATGGTGAACAGCACAAAGGGCCTGACAAACCCCGGATGAATATCGCCTGGGAACGTTTTTTTGCGGCGATGGATGCCCAGCAAGATGAAAGTTTTTTTCTCTGTACAGATACCCCCTCATTTCTGGAAGCCTGTATCAATCGATATGGCGACAAGGTCATTTCCATGGATAGATTTAGGCCGCCTGAAAATTGCGGCCCCGGCCACAATACCTGGTCGGTTTATGATGAGGGAAAAAAAGCCGACTACATCGAAGCAAGAAACCAGGTAGGCCCTTATCGCATGATGGGAGATGCATTGGTGGAGATGTTTTTGCTCGGAGACTGTAAACGCTTGATCTGCAACCAGAGCGCATTTACGCATTACGCAAGAGTGTGCCGCAAGGTTGAGGCAATGGTATTGGATGGTTGCGAAAAAAGCAGCAATAAGAACAGGTCTTGGCCCAAAGCCTCTTATCACAAAAATTAATGCAGCAGCAATGAAGATTTTAGGAATCATCGGCAGAACTGACAGTCCATTGGCACAAGATGGGGCAGCCGCTTTAATTATAGACAACAAGATCCACTATGCCATTGAGCAGGAGCGGCTATCCCGCAAGCGTTATGCCTTAGGCCAGGGTGCCCCGGATGCAGCCAGTGCCTGCCTTCAGCATACCGGACAACAACTGTCGGATATAGATTATATCGCCTATGGCTGGCTTCCAGACCTCAAAACTGGCATAAAAATATCGGACGACATCAGCATCTCCGATGAGCTGACCCATGTCCTCCTGCCGCCTGGGCAGTTCGGTTACACTGAACCGCCAATGGTATACTGTGTGCGGCACCATTATGCCCACGCCGCTGCCACCTACTATACCAGTGGCTTCGACAGCGCGGCAGTACTGGTGATCGACGGTCGGGGTGAGGGGGAATCCATTTCCTTGTATCACGCCAAGGGAAATAAAATCGAGTTGCTCGAAAGTTACCCTATCCTGTATTCACTAGGCGCATTTTATACCGCAGCGGGGATACAGGCTGGCTTGGGCGGAAGTTCCGGCCCGGGCAAATTAATGGGTTTGGCCCCCTTTGGGCAGCGCAGACAGGCGATTGATTTTTCTTTCGACCCGGATACCGGGCATTTTACGCTGCCTCCATCCATACAAAAAGCCACGGACGAGTTCCCCAATCCACTCCAAGGCTCAGATATTGAACGGTTTTGGCGCAACTATTTTGAGCGCCATTTTTATCCCTACAGCAGTCAAAGCAAAGAAGCCTCAGCTGCTTACGATACCGCCCATTATTTTGACTTGGCAGCCTCGGTTCAGTACACCTTCGAGAGGATTTGCCTTGGTCTTGCTGCACGCGTTAAAAAGTTAACAGGCGAACAAGATCTGGTTTTGGGGGGCGGATGTGCGCTCAATTGCAGCATGAACGCCCAGATGAGCAGACAAAACATCTTTGAAAATATTTATGTGTTCCCAGCGGCCAACGACGCTGGGTGTAGCATCGGCGCCGCCCTCGCCCTATCGTTTGCCCTGAAGCCAGAGGCACCCCTGCCGCCAAGACTGGCTGCGCCCGATTTTGGCCGGGCTTACACTGTCGAAGAAATCACTCTTGCCCTTCTCAACTACGGCTTTGTGCCACAGCAATTGTCGTCCACTGAATTGGTAGATCGAGTGGCAAGCGATTTGGAAAAAGGGAAAATCGTAGCCTGGTTTAGAGGGAAAGATGAACTTGGGCCACGCGCCCTTGGTCGACGCAGTTTCATGGCCAACCCAACCCAACGCGAAACACTGGGCCGCTTGAACAACATCAAGGGGCGCGAAATGTGGCGGCCCTTGGCACCCAGTATCCTCGAAGAACAAGCCGAAACAGTACTCGAAGGTACAATGGAGCGCGGCTTGCACCGCTATATGTTGGGCGTATCAACCATCCGCGCCGAATGGCGCAAAAAAGTACCTGCCGTGGTCCATATTGATTTTACCTGCCGCCCCCATTTTGTCCAAAAAGAGCAGGATGGGCTATACTGGGAGGCCATCCATGCCTTCTATCAAAAGACGGGCATCCCCCTGGTTTGCAACACTTCTCTAAACGTCGCCGGGCAGCCGATTGTCCACCAGCCTGAAGAGGTTTTGGAGGTGTTCAGCACCCAAGACGATGTGCAAACATTGGTGCTTGGGGATTTTTACCTGACTAAAGATTCCTCCAGTATTCATAAGTATGCTGTGCCTGTACCAAAATCAACACCCTGAGTATATTTTTTTCCACATGTAACAACACAGCAAATCATTGTAACACCAGTGACAATACAATGAAAGGCCTTTAAAGTCCTTTGCACTGTGAACTTTTTAGGTAAACTCAAATATGGAAGATTCAAAGAGTACGCCGATTACACATGTTGCTACGGATCGAGTTCTGTTGTCCTTTGACGATGGGCCAAGGGCTATGCTGACGCTGCGGATATTGGATACGCTTCGGGAATTTGGTGCGCATGCTTGTTTTTTCATCTTGGGTCAACGCGGAGCACAACATCCAGAACTCCTGCGCAGAATAGTCGAGGAGGGACACGAATTGGGCAATCACACCTGGAGCCACCCCAGGCTGTTGAAAGCTCCAGACGCCACCATATTTGGGGAGATACAAAAGACACAAAGGTTGATCGAAGCAGCAAGTGGAAAACCAGTGCGGTTCTTTCGGCCTCCGTATGGGAAAATCAGGCCAAAAACGGTCGAAATGATCCAAGAGCGGTTCAACATGCAGACGATGCTTTGGTCGCTTGATCCCGAAGATTGGTCAAGCCCGGGTATGGACCTCATCCACGCCAGAATACTCGAAACTGTACGTGGAGGGGATATTGTGCTGCTGCATGAAAAAAGACAGACGGCCCAGGCACTTCCGGCCATTCTTTCATCGCTCCAGGATCGCCATTTAATGCCCCTAAAAACCCCAGCACAGCCATGAAATTTTCGCTCATTGTACCCACTTTAAATCGTGTACAAGAACTGGAGCGTTTGTTCCAATCAATTGCCGTACAGGATTATAAAGACATTGAAGTAATTGTAGTAGACCAAAACCCTGATGATCGCTTAGTAGCATTGCTGGCTACTTATCGTCAACAATTTCCTGTTTTGCACCTCAAAGAATCAAAATCTGGTCAATCGCGGGCCAGGAACATAGGATTTGAGCAGGTACAGGGTGACATCATTGCTTTTCCAGATGATGATTGCCTTTACCCAGTCGGATTGTTGACAAAAATTGCCCGCTTTTTTGAGAACAACCCCAGCAAGGACGGCCTGGTTACGCGGGTTTATGATTTGCATGAAGACAAAAATGCTTTTGAACCCTGTGGAGATGATCAATCCCAGGAGCTTGACTACTCAAAGGCATATAAAGTGTGTGTCTCCTGCGCCCTATTCTTTCGGGCACCAGTGGCAGCACAGATTAGATTTGATGAAATGCTGGGGCCAGGGGCTGGAACACCCTGGGGCTGCGGCGATGAAACGGATTTTGTATTTCGGTGCCTTGATGCGGGTTTCAGTTTCTATTACGATGCCTCCTTGATTGTGAGGCATCCAAACCCGCTCAAAAACAACCAGTTCCGCAAGCAAATTCGGCGAGAATACAGCTACGGGCTCGGCAGAGGGTACTTTTTAGCTACCCATCATTTGCCAAAGTCATTGTTGCGCTTCGAATACCAGATGCCTTACCGGGACACCCTGGCGGAGATTTTTACAGGCAATTGGCGTCGCGCCACTTATGCTTTCATGAAGGGAATGGGAACCTCCCTCGGTTATAGGGCAGGACTTAAAGTGATAAAGCAACCAGAATGATCATCCGAAAAAACCTGAATATGAAAAATCACAACAACGGCATTCATGGGAATGTGGTGATCCCAAAGGATAAATTTTTAATTTCAGTGATTGTCCCAACCTATAATCGCAGCCAGCTTTTGACGTATACCCTCCAATCTTTGATTGGCCAAACCATGAATAAGGCGGATTTTGAGGTCGTCATCGTGGACGATGGTTCTACGGATGATACTTTTGACATGATTAAAACTTATGAGGGGCTCCTTAATTTCAAATATGTTTATCAAATTGACAAGGGTTACCGGCCTGCATCGGCGCGCAACCTCGGCATCCGGGTCGCAGAAGGTGGCATTTGTATGTTTATTGATTCGGGAATTATTGTAAAAAGCGATTGCCTGAAACAACATCTACGCGCACACAACCAACACGGCACCGACCTTGCGCTCGTTGGGTACACCTACGGCTGGGGTGCAGATGAAACCGCACTGACGGCATCCATCAACCCGCACGACGCCGATGCTTCCATCGCAAAGCTGGTGGAAATGGGCAACATCTGGGACATCAGAGAAAACATCTATCGGAAGTACCAGGACAAGATCCACGACTTGGTAGTGCCCTGGACCTTGTTTTATGGCGGGCATTTTTCCACTTCGACCCAAGCCTTGTTTGAGGTTGGCTTATTTGATGAAAATTATGACGGCAATTGGGGTACGGAAGACCAAGACCTGGGGTATCGTTTGCACCTAGCCAACAAAGAGATCATGCTTTGTCGTGATGCCGTCGTCCTGCATTTGCCACACGAGTCAGATTCTGCGGCAAAAGAACGGGAGGGCTTCGCAAACTGCCAGTACTTCAATCACAAGTTCCAGACCCTTGAAACCCAGCTGTTTTTGGATTGCTATGCCAAAGACGTAGCGGTGCAATTCACCCATAGTGAAGTGTTCGACTTTCACGAACACATCATCAATCACCAACCTCTGGCCAAATCCCAGCACAGCACTCATCCTGAACTCCTTGCCAGTGCAAATGATTAACCACGAAAATTGCTACATGACCTGCGCGGGCAGGAACGACGGAGTGGGCGCCCAAATACAGGGTGTCTTGTCCACCCTGCTTTTTTGCAATGACATGGGTATCCGATATGTACATTCTCCTTTTGCCGAAATCGCCCATCGTCCGCTGAACGAACCCAGTTGGGAGAAAGACTGGGAAACATTCTTTAACCTGGGGCAAGGGGAACTACAAATGGATGACCTGACTAGCTTGAACTTACCCATTGTCAAAATCGAGGATCGGGAAAAATTACCGCAGGAAAAAGAACCCAATACCTTGTTTGTCGTACCGCATTGTCATCACTATGCAGATACAGTCCCGGACAATTACCTCAAGCTGAAGGACCAGTTTTTGGAAAAATACCACAGTAACCCTAAGGGAAAATATACATCTGCTAATCAACCCGATAAAATCAACATAGCGGTACACATCAGGCGAGGGGACGTTTCACCCGAAAAATACCCAAACCGGTACACCGAAAATGGATTTATCGCCCAATTGTTGACCGACATCCAATCGATCCTTGTCGACTTCGGCATAGCAATAGCGATCAACATCTTTTCCCAGGGCCGCATCGAGGATTTTCAAGAACTGAAGGGCGAGCAGGTGAACTTCTATTTGGACCACTGTCTTTTTAGCACCTTCCACAGCATGGTTGCTGCCGACATCCTGATTACCGGAAAAAGCAGCTTTAGTTATACCGCAGCGCTTTTTTCAAGCGGTACAATAGTATACGAACCTTTTTGGCATCAGCCGCAGCAAGATTGGTTTACGGCAAACAAATTGGCACCATTCGATGCCAAGAATTTCAAAAGCAAAGTCTTCAACAAGTTACTTGAAAGAGGGCTCTTAAGCGCGTAATGGTTATGGTTAGTCCTAAAACGATTGAATTTATTGGCTGGGATAAAAAAAATCCCTCGAGTAGCAGTTGGGTTTCCCCAACCCACAAGTATTTCTTTGTGGGCCTGGGCAAAACGGCAAGTACCCGTGTCAAACTCAGCCTGCATATCCTGGAGGGTTATGAGGTCATTGAACAACCTTTTCCCTGGCTCCATGCCAGGTCGAAAGCCGACAAATCCTTCGTACCAAAATTAAGCGACTTTGACTCCGCAAAAGCTGCTGAGGTATTGACCTCGGCTGAATGGTTCCGCTTTTGTTTCGTGCGCAATCCGTACAGCCGCTTGTTCGCAGCGTACAAAATGTTCATCATGCAGGAAGTAGACCCTCCTTCCCCCTACTACAACAACATCAAAGAAAGGATACGTACAAAATACAATTATGACCTGAGGGCAACCCGGCCCAACGCCACGGTTTCCTTCCGGGATTTCGTGCAGTATGTACAGGAAACCCTGGCACAAGAGCAGGATTATCACTGGTGTTCCATGCGCTGGGGTCTCCGGCCAGATTTGATCCAATATGACTTCGTAGGCCGCTTCGAAAATTTTGAGCCTGATTTTCGGCAGGTGTTGAAACGGCTTGGTGTGGGCGATGAATTAATGGCAGAGTTGGTAGCGCCGGTCAACCAAAGCAATGCGAAAAATATGCCCCTGGCAGCAGTATACGATTGGGAGCTGGCGGATCAGGTGTATGAGTTGTACAAAGCTGATTTTGAAACCTATGGGTATGAAAAAAACAGTTGGTTGTTTTGACCCCGCTAAAACGCTTGAGCTATGGCTTATCTGTACAGTTCCAATCCTAAACCAATGAAAATCGCGGTGCTGATCGTCTACTTCGGGCCATTTCCCGAATGGTATCCGCTGTGGCGTCGTTCGGCTCTTTTGAATCCGGACATAGATTTCATCGTCATCCAGGATCAGCGCGATAGTGGCGAGGACGGCAATATCCATTTTTGTCGGCGGCAAATGGCCGAAATCGGCTTTGCCGACAAAACCGCGAAAATCGATGCAAAACTCAGCTATGCCTACAAGGTCTGTGATTACCGGCCACTGTTCGGGGTGATGTTCGCAGACCTGATCCAGGGCTATGACTACTGGGGCTGGGGCGACCTGGACGTTTTATACGGCGACATTCTCGGTAACCTGCGCGATAGTTTTGGCCCTTACGACTATGTTTCGACGGGTTTCGAGGGCGAAAGTGGTCCCTTGGCGTTCCTAAAAAACACCGAGAAGGTCACGCAGTTGTGGCGAGACATAGCTGGCTTGGCCGACAAGCTGGCCAGCGATACGCAATATGCCATGGACGAAAAAGACTTCGTCGAGCTGCTGAAGAACCGATGTACGACGGATATCGTTTTCCGCGAATGCCTGCATGACCTGCCTGCGCGCTGGGACAATGGAGTATTGCGGTCGGTGAAATCCGGTAAGGATTATGTCCTATATCATTTTGGGGCGGGGCTGACGAAAAACCGCAAGCAGATATCAGCGGCGACGCCCTCTCTGATGGCGCACATCGAGGCGGGAGGGGCGATCAACATAAGTGCGGAATACAACATATATCGGGAATATGTCACATTAAATCATTTTTAACCATTTCTTTATGCAACCATTTTTTTCAAGCTTGATTCGCCTTTTCAAGCAACGTTTCTCTTCCTTGCAGCCCGAGCGGGTCACTCCTCGGCGAACTTTTGATTTTGCTCAAAAATCAGTGCAGGAAATTTTCATCGAAATTTATGAAAAAGGTTACTGGCGTACTGCGGAAACCGTTTCTGGAAACGGTTCCGACTTGGGAGAAACAGAAACTTTACGCCGGGAACTGCCCGGTTTGCTGCAAAAGTTTGGTATCAAAACCCTCCTCGACCTGCCCTGCGGTGATTTCAATTGGATGCGACACACCGATCTTTCCGGGATTCAGTACATCGGCGCAGACATCGTGCCGGAAATGATTGCTGCGAACAACCAGAAATTTTCGGCTCCGAACATCAATTTTCGAAAACTCGATCTGATCACTGACCCACTCCCACTGGTGGATTGCATTTTAGTGCGCGATTGTCTGGTGCATTTGTCCTTAGATCAAATCGAGCAGGCAATCAAAAACTTGAAACGGAGCGGTAGCCAGTTTTTGCTAACTACTTCTTTTCCAGAAGTTGCTAAAAATGACGACATCCAAACCGGTTACTGGCGAACGTTAAACCTTGAAATTGAGCCCTTTGGGTTTCCGGAGCCATTGGCCGTGTTATTTGAAAATTGCACGGAAGAGGGAGGGACAGACAAATCTTTAATGCTGTGGCGGCTATAGCTACAATTGTTACTACGCATAACTAAGATCATAGCATAAAAATTATGGACCAAACAGTAATTATCTTGATCATGGCCCACAAGGCAAACTTGAGTGCCTATGAAAGGATTTCTTTCAGGCAATGCTTCAAGATATTGGGGCATTACCCGATCAGGCTGCTTTGCCCGGAAGGGATGGAAGTTGGCGAATATTTGGACATGAACCCCAAGCTCGTCATTGATTTTATCCCGGCCCACTGGCAAGAGACCTACGCGAACATGAGGCGGCTCAAAACAATGCCTTTTTTATACAAGCGGTATAGTGCCTACGATTATCTATTGTTTCACGAGCTCGATGCCTTTGTTTTCCGCGACGAACTGATGGACTGGTGCAGGAAAGGGTACGACAACATCGGCGCACCGTGGCTGGAGGGCTGGAGCGAGGCCAAGGCGGGTAACAAATTGCTTGGAGCTGGGAACGCTGGTTTCTGCTTGCGGAAGATAAGTTCTTTCTTAAAAGTGAACCAATCGTTTTCCTATATCGAAAGGCCAGCCAAACTTTGGGAACAATTTCTAGGCGGACACTTTTTTAGGAAAAAAAAGAGCCCAGTTGTTTGCCAAATTGAGGAAAAAAGAGATAGCAAGATCAAAAGTCTTGTCCAAGCACTTCTGAGCGAGCAGAATGGGTG
>JAIYAV010000019.1 GCA_027488855.1 Saprospiraceae bacterium | reverse complement strand
TTTGTACTTCGGCCCCATGAGTGGAAGTAAATTGTATCGAGTTAGGGTACGCGACCTCAATGATCCATCCTTAAGTGAGGAAAAATTGGGCGCCAGGGTTGAATTGTATGCCAATCGAGGGCAGTGCGATGGCTTGACGATCGATGAGGCCAACAACATTTACATGACTGACATCGAGAATGGTGCCATCACGGTGATTGATACGGCTGGCGAATACTTCACCCTTGTTACCCACCCAAAAATGCGTTGGCCTGATGGTATGAGCTTTGGACCAGATGGATACGTATACGTAGCCGATAGCGACATACCCGATGTGATGATGCGGAGCAAGGCACATATGCGCAAAAATGCACCGTATTATTTGTGGCGGTTCAAGGGCTTGGCGGGGGCTCGTGCCGGGCAGTGAGCTGTGTTGGTTTAGTTAATCTGGATTTCGATTGCTTTTTTTCCTTGTACGCCAATTCAAATCCAATAGGAAGGCACTTCCAGGAATGGGTAGCTTAACCGCAAAGTTAAACCGGGGATTATTTTCATAAAAAGTGAATATACATCGTGAGCGAGCCCGGCTGGGAAGAAGTAGCCGATTATGTAAACAAATGGATAAAAAATAACAAGTTGAAAAATTAGGTTGCTGCATCCCACAAGAGGGCCTTCATTCGGCATGCATTGCCAAGTATGGAGGCTATAGTTTTGCGAAGTTCCGAAAAAAAAACCTCGCTTCGTTCCATTTTTTTTCGGAACTTCGCAAAGCAACAGCGCGTTATTGGCAAACTTATCCGAACAAAATAAATAAAGACAAATGACAGAGAATTTAAAAATTATTCAGACGATTGAACTAAACGAAGATTTAAAAAAGCAAGTGTTTGACTTATGGAATAGTGAATATCCTGATAAACTTACATATCAGAATTTGAATGAATTCGACAATTATTTGCAAAATCTAAATAACCTTAAACATTTTTTGTTAATCAATAATATAGACTTTATTTTAGGTTGGGCTTTGACATTTGATAGAGATAATGAGAAGTGGTTTGCTATCATTTTATCAGAAAAATTACAAGGAAAAGGATTGGGACGAAAAATGCTCGACGAAATTAAAAACAATGAAAAGAAAAAAAACGGACAACCGTATATTTCACCATTGACATTTTACCAAAAATGTGATTTTGAAATTTTAAGTGATGACAGACTTGAACTTGACAAAATTTCAGCGGTAAAAATAAATTGGACGAGGGAAAAACGATAAAGGAAGCGGTTATACGCCACTCGGGCAAGGAAAGTATTCTTACTTTACACATCATGTACCATTTTACCAAGAAGCCTTAAATCAAAAGGCAGGAAAAAATTAATTTGATTATTATAAGTTCGCATATTATATTTGTGCTTATAATTTAAAGGAGCAAATAACTTTAGTATGTGGACAACAGACGTAAGTCGCAAAACGACAGCGACAAAAGAACAAATCTGGCAACTTTGGGCTGACGTTCCGAATTGGAATGTTTGGGACGCAGAAGTTGAATCCTCTGAACTATTCGGAGAATTCCAAACAGGGACAAAAGGGATTTTGAAACCAACAGGCGGACCAAAAACAAAATTTGAAATGACTGAATGCACTAAATTCAAATCATTTACAGACAGAAGTTTTTTGCCACTTTGTAAAATGGACTTTATCCACACAATGAACGAAACCAAAGACGGCATTGAGGTAACACACAAGGTTGTAATGACAGGCTTTATGACTTTTCTGTTCTCAAAAATGATAGGTAGCAAAATCAAAACTGGACTTCCCGCTGCCGTTGAAAAACTCATTGAACTTGCAGAAAAAAGCTAAAACAAAATGGCAAAGACAGATTTTAGTTTTGAAAAACCCGAAGGGAGCACAGGATTTTTATTGTGGCAAGTAACAAACTTGTGGCAACGAGAAATTAAAAAAGCATTAGAGAAATATGAATTGACACATGCTCAATTCGTATTACTTGCAAGTATTCATTGGTTGACATTGGACAAACAAAATGTCACCCAAATTTTGTTATCTAACCATACCAAAATTGACCCAATGACAACTTCAACTGTTTTGAGAACCTTACAAACAAAAGGACTTATTAAACGACAAGAACACAAAACGGACACAAGAGCAAAAACAGTTGGACTTACTGAAATAGGCGTAAAAAATATTAAACAAGCCATTAAGGCAGTTGAACAATTTGACAAACAGTTTTTCGGCTCACTCGACAACGAAAGAAAGGATTTCAATACTAAATTAACCATACTACTTGACAACAAAAACCGCACATGACACTAATCACGATTTAGGTTTTGCTCTCCATGGTAGCTTGGGGACTCAGCACTATAGGGTTAATTTTACCAGGCAGACTCGAACAGAGGCCATACTTGCCGTGTTGCTTTTCATGACGCCCTCAACTTAAAAGCTCAGACAAAAATGGACTGAACCAAAATCATCTTGACAACGATAATTTTTGGAGTGATCATCCAACTGCTAACCCCGAATCCCTCCACTAAAATGCCGAGTGAAGAAGAAGCAAAAACAGCATCTCAAAAATTGATGATGGCAGGCGGAGGTGGCGGTGAAACGTTTTTCAAGTTTCTGACTGAGGAGTTGTTTCCCAAAATCGAAGGAGAATACGCGATGTATTCACTAATTTGCGAACCTGGCGTTTGGCTCCACAACAAAAGTGTACAACGGTAATGCTAATTCATTTTTTAACATAACAAAATTATATGACAACAGACCAACTCGGCAATATTTATAAAGCCTTAAACAGATATACGTATATTTCTGAAAATGACTTCCAATTGGCAATTCCTTACTTAACTAAAAAGAAGATTCCAAAAGGTGAGCATTTTAATTTGGTTGGTGTGATTTGTAAAAATCTTGCCTTTATTCAAAACGGAATTTTTCGCATCTATTTGACCAATGAAAAAACAGGTGAACAGCAAAACTTATTCTTCTTTACCGAAAATGAATTTTTGGTTTCCATAAAAAGTTTTTTAACCCAAACACCTTGCAACTATACCATTGAGGCTTTGGAAGAATCGGAACTCATCCAAATTAGTCACGCCAATTTAATGGAGGTATATAAACAATCTCATGCTTGGGAAACATTTGGACGAAAATTGGCTGAGCAGCACTTTATGTTTTTACAGCAACGCACCGAGAGTTTGCTGATTAAAACAGCACAAGAAAGGTATGAAGATATGCTTCAGCAATTCCCTGATATTATGAGCCGAATTCCACTCTATCACATTGCTTCCTATCTTGGAATTAAGGGTCCCTCACTGAGCCGAATTCGTAAAAATATTACACTGGGGTAGGACGATTTTCACATAGGTGAAAATTATTCCCAATGCTATGATTCATCTTTGCAGCATCATTTAAACAAAAAAATCATGCTTTCAATGGAAAACATCTTTATGAAGTCAGGAAGAATAGCTTATGCTATGGGCATATTGGTATTTGGATTAGCACATTTCCCTGCTGCTGCAAAGTTTGCAGAATTAGTGCCGATACCATTTGCAATGTTTTGGGTGTATTTAACGGGATTGTGTTTAGTTGCTGCGGGTATTGCTATGATCATTAAAAAACAACTATCATTAGCCTGTTTATTACTTGGTATCTTATTGTTAATCTTCGTCGCAATGGTTCACATTCCTCAAGCACTAAGTATTGACGAAATGACCAAGGCTAATGGTATAGCCCATACACTAAAGACATTGAGTATGGCAGGTGCTGCTTTTTTCTTTTACGGTTATTATAAAAAGGTTTGACTGAAGTAAGCACTATAGCCAACAACAGGGCCTTCGTTCGGCAGGCAATGCCAAGAATGAAGACCCTGTTGAACGGAACTAAAACAGTTTAAAAAGAGGAATTTTAAACTCATTTTACAACCTAAAACCGTTGTCATGTGATAATTGGAGCATTGTTTTGCAGTGAATTAAACTTAAATTCTACAGCACATGATCGGCTCCAACTTTTTTTCTAGATTTTTATTGGTGATTATTGGGTGGATGTTCATCTCCACTTCGAGTGTTTATGCACAATCACAAATGAATTTTGCACCACCGCTTAATGCCCCCTTCGGTTATACTAGTGGGTTTGTGGCTCAAAATTCTAATTTCGTGGATATCGATGGGGATGGCGATAAAGACTATTTCAGAAATACCCCTCTGAATGGAATACGATTTGTAGAAAACATAGGCAATGCCGCTCATCCCGTTTTTATCGAAAAAGGGGGCAATGCTTTTGGTATCGTATGCGAAAGTAGTGTTTGTGATACCCCTCCGCTTTTTTTTGCAGACATTGACAATGATGGGGATCAAGACGCCATCGGCGGCTATCTCTATTATTCAAAAAGATTTATATATTATGAAAACATAGGTTCTGCTACCAATCCTGCGTTTGTTATAAAGTTCTTCACGTTCTTTGACAAAGAGTTAGAATTGAGAATGCGTTATAACAACACATATGATGTGGTGGAATATGACTTTAATGTAGGTGCCACTTTGGTGGATATTGATGGAGATGGAGATTTGGATTTGTTTGCAGGTGGATTTTTTGAATCAGCACCGCTTTATTTTGCAAGAAACACTGGCACCCCTACCAACCCTAAATTTACTCCGGAGGGCATCAATCCCTTTGGTTTGAACAATGTAGCCTCAGAGAAATTTCCCGTTTTTTTAGATTTTGACAATGACAATGATTTAGATGCTGTCATTGGTTACGGATTTATGGCTGGACCAGGTAATGGACTTACATTTTTTAGGAATAATGGCTCCAAAACCAGTCCTAATTTCATCAATATCGGCGCAAATCTGTATGGATTGAATATGCCTGTTAAAAGCGATTATGGGCAGACTATTTTTACAGATATAGACAATGACGGAGACTTAGATGCTTTTTTGCCAGGTGATCCTTCAAAATTTTATCGAAATACTACAGTCAATACCAATGCTGGACTTTTGCCACAAACCATAACTGGATTTGGCGCTATTCCTACCCTCACCGCTGGCAAACAAGTTTACTCCATTTCAGGTGTAACTGGGGGGGCTTCTGGTAATCCCGTCCGATTTGTAAGTGCAGACCCAAGCATTGTGCAGGTTGTTGGCAACAACTTATTACCTCTAAAGGCTGGCTCGACCAAAGTTTATGCTGTTCAATTGGGCAATGACACTTATCAAGCTGGATTTGTAGAACAAATAGTTACTGTGATTGATCCCATCAAAATAGACCAAACCATATCAGGTTTTGATGCAATTCCTAACATAGCTGCAACTGGGAGTACTTATACCATTACGGGGGTAACAGGAGGATCATCAGGAAATCCCATAGTTTTTACTTCTAACAATCCTTCTGTAGCCCGTATTGAAGGCAATCAGATTATTGCAGTTGCTAATGGATATGCGGTGATTACGGCTACTCAAGCAGGTAATAATGACTATGCAGCTGCTAAGCCTGTTGTTCAAGGTGTACAAGTGGGTGATGTTGTTACTTCGCTCGATCAAGAGATAGTAGGCTTTCCCAGTTCTGGATTAATACCAGACTTGTATCCAGGACAATCATTTACCATTACGGGGGTAACCGGAGGCGCATCGGGCAATCCTGTTGTGTTTTCAATTTCTGATAATGACAAATTTTATGTGTCCTTAGTAGGAAATACGATTACTGCTTTAAGACCAAAATCGGGGAATATTAGAGTGGGTGCCAATCAAGCAGGCAATAGTACTTATTATGATGCAACTCCGATAAGCACGCGATTTAAAGTAATCAATGATCCAGCAAAAACCAATCAAACGATTAATGGTTTTACCATTCCTAATTCATTGGAATCCGAAACGACCATTAATTTAAGTGGTGTAACGGGGGGAACATCAGGTAATCCCATTGTTTTTATTGCAGAGGACAACGATACCAATAAAGTATCCATTAGAGGAAATGCTGTTACATTCAAAGAACCCGGTATGTATACTATTACTGCTATCCAAGCAGGAAGTAGCACACATAATCCTGCAACTCCTATAAGTAGAACAGTAAGAGTCAAGCTAAGAGGCAGTAAACAATATCAGCAAATATTAAACTTTTTTATCCCAAATAGTCAGGTAGTAGGTAATACATATACCATCACTGGGATAACTGGAGGAGCATCAGGTAATCCCATTACGTATTATAGTAGTGATCCTTCTGTCGTTTCTGTAAGTGGCAATGTACTAACCATGCTAAAAAAAGGGCAAGCAGAAATTACAGCCATGCAAAATGGCAATGCTTCTTTTTATCCAGCGGTTCGCCAATCCATCACAGTATATGTTTCCAATACAGCGCGATTACCACAAAATATTACTGGCTTTGGGGCAATTCCAGACCAAATAGTAGGCAATACTTATACCGTTACGGGCGCAACAGGAGGCGCATCAGGGAATCCAATTGAGTTTAGGGCACTTGGCATGAATATCAATGGGAATAAACTGACTTTTAATAAGGTAGGCACTTTTGAAGTTTTGGCATTTCAACCCGGAAATGAACAGTATTTATCTACACCCTACCAAACTCAAATAGTTAGGGTGAAAAAAATTCCGCAAATTATTCAAAATCTTCCTTCCATAAATCCCATATTTGTAGGAGGCGAGATCTCGCTTGATGCGGTAACTGGAGGAGCCTCTGGTAATTCTTTATTGATTACAAGTAATAATCCAACAGTAGCTACCATAACTGGCAAAATCATCAAGGGCATTGCTTTGGGTACAGCCCAAATTACAATTTGGCAGTTTGGAGACGATATTTATGAAAATGCTATACCTGTTGTATTGACTGTATCTGTGCAAGCTACCCTCACCAAATTAACTCAGTCCATAGTAGGTTTCGGTGCGATTCCGAATTTGAATGTGGGCAATACTTTTACCCTCACAGGTGTAACAGGTGGAGAATCAGGCAATCCTGTTATTTTTACATCTTCCAACCCTGCCATTGCCACTGTGAGTGGTAATGTGATAACTGCCATTGCGGTTGGAAACGTAACCATAACTGCTTCACAAGAAGGAAATACTGGTTATGAACCTGCAATAAATATAAGCCAGAACTTGACCGTAAATTCAGTAGTGTCGGTTGAAAATCCACTCTTAAACGAAACACAAATATCTTTATATCCCAACCCTGCAAAAGAAGCTGTGTTTATTAATTTCTTGGCAACTAATTTACCAGACAAGATTAGTTTAGATTTATTTAATAGCATAGGGCAGCTAATAAGTCAATATAGTGTAACGCCAATCTTTAATCAACAGTTAATTTTAGATGTTACCAATTTTCCTGAAGGGCTATATGTTTTAAAATTTAAAATGGGGAGATTTAATCATGCAAAAAAGATTTATATAATAAGATAACGAAAAGTAATGCTATCGTCAAAATATGTCTGGAAAGATGATTGACTCTATTGATAGATTGTCAAAGTTGCTTTGTCTGTTTTGAGTTTGTAGGATGTCACATCCCTAAGGAACGGGTTCCTAATTGATTTCTCTACGTTCTGCACTTTTTTTATATTCAAGTGGAGTTACGCCTTCGATTTGTTTGAAATTGGTAAAAAACGAGGATCGACTATTGAATCCAACCGCATCCGCGATGCCCGAGAAATTGTACTTCTCAAATTCAGCATCATCCAACAGGCGTTTTGCCTCTTGAATCCGAAACGAATTTACAAATTGATTGAAATTCTTTTGGCCATGAGTATTAATCAATCTCGATACCTCCTTGTACGGGATTTGTAACAAATCTGAAACCATAAAAAGGTTAACCTCCTTATTGGTGTAGATTTTTGTATCTTTAAAAAACGCAATGATTTTTTCGAAATTTTCGGATGTCTCAGGATTGGTCTTATCGTTTTTGGCGAAATTGACTTTTCCATCAATCAGGTTTTTAGCATCCAAATCATCTTTATCTGAACCGTTTTTAACTACAATATCTTCAATTAATAATACCTTTTGTACTATTCCATAAATAGAAACCCAGTAAACAACAAACCCCAAAAAAAATGCTTCAAGCAAATAAACGTACGAATCCCAGTGACTATTCAATTGCACTATTGAAAACAGCAATTCAAATGAATAATCTAGAATAAAAATGAAGCAAGTCGTAATAAGCCAATTGAGCCGCTTTCTTTCAATGTCAGTAAAGAAATCTGGAATTGATTTCTGTTGTTTTTTGATGTAAAAAATAGCAAAAATGGCATAGCTAATGTTGTATATTGGTGGCAGTAGGACATTGAAAATCAATAAAATTATCGTATTTTTTTTAGAATAATATGTATTACCGAAACTAGGGAATAGAAGAAAAAACAGCTCTACTAAAAACTCTATGAGTGCAGGGATGAGATGGTAAAAGTCTTTTTTATTGGCTCCGCCAGTGATGTTTTTTGTATAAATAAAAAACAAAAGAACAATACAATAAGAAAATACAATGGGTAGGTATTTTAGTCGTGGTAAAAATGGAGTGATGTTGATGCTCAAAATCCATTGAATCGCTGTGCCGACATAGATCACTAAAAAAGCACCTAAAATGATAAGGGCTCTATTCTTTTTGCCATTCAACATAAAGACTAATCCAAAAATTAGTGATTGGATCGTACCCAATGCTATCTGCATTTGAAAAACATTCTTGACCATGATTACAATAGTTCGTGCAGTTTTATAGCTGCACCCGAAGTAAAGAAATAAAAAAGTACGTTTAGTTTGTCAAGCCAAGTTTTTTTCTTTGCCCTATCACTCCCCCAATTTGGCTTTCAAATTGCTCATGTATACATCCATCGTTTTGTCGAGGTCAACGAACATTGAACTCATCACTCTAAAAAAGTGATCAGCGTTCCTTTCTTGGGAACTTCTGTCCATGTATTTTGTCCCCACTACCATCATCTCAGAATCAGTCTGATAGCAAATGCGACGTACAGTAGAAAATAAGGAATGGTAACTATTCGATAATCTGCTTTGTTTTTGAACCATAAAGTCCAAATGGCAAGCGGGACTACTACCAGAATAACAGAACCTATAAGGGTATATAATTTGTCGCTTACTAACTTTTGGTCCGTAACTAAAATGACACCTGTACCGACCAAAAACGCCAATGAAGCCCAACCAACATAGAGTTGAGCGGCCAATTTTACAATTGGAAACGAGGCATAAAATAGGGTTGTTCTCTCCATAAATACTATCGCACTGACCAGCATACAAATGATCAAGGAAATGTAGATCAGCCAACCAAGATTTGTTGCACCTGCGTATTGTGAACCTATATTTCCAATACACACCAAAATGAAAAGCAAAGTAATAGAGTTGCCCCAAAACGCTGAACCGTAGGTTCTATAAAATGATATGGATTGGAGTGTCCATATCACGAACCAAATCAGGAATACCCATCCCGGTGGAAAAAGTGTCAATTTTTCGAGTCGAGTAAACAATTCTGGATTAGGTTTGGTGACAATTAGATTGGCGATGATGTGTGCAACGAAGACAACTAGCGCAATCCAGAAATTAAAGGTGTGGTTATTTGCCATTGGAAATATGTTTAAAAAACGCTGAGCAAAAGTAGTAGGCTGGCCAGTAAACGGCGTTAACCTAGATTAATAAACCTACCTCTTTGTGTTTTTTTGCCCTCTGATTTTGCTTAAGGCCT
>JAIYAV010000264.1 GCA_027488855.1 Saprospiraceae bacterium | reverse complement strand
ATAGTAAGGGCTTTGACATTGAAAACAAGCCCAACGCCAAGATTACCGATGGTATGTACGATGAATTGACGCGCCACTTTCAAAAGTCAATCGAAATCAAAGGCGCTGCCGAATTGCGTGGACTTAAAATTTTGGGTAAAATCGATACCGACAGGTTTGAACGTCCACGCGGCAAAAAGCCAGGAAAAGATATAGGGAATCAAAAAGGCCAAAATGGAGAAATCATAGATTCTGCCAACACCACTCAGGTTTTTCGGCTCTGGAGTTTTATTGAGTTTACACCTGCATGGGGAGATGCAGATACTTCAACCATTGATGACCTCGCTCCATCATGGTTTGCCAGAAGAGAAATACTACAAGCAAACTCCCAAGAATATGAAGATTTCCTTAATCAGCTTAAACGAGAACATGCTATAGAGACAGGTGTAGTTGAACGTTTATACGATTTGAAAAAAGGGATTACTGAAACGTTTATCAAAGAAGGGTTTGTTCAATCATTTCTAAGTCATGATGATACCAATGTGCCAACTCAAACCCTAATGAGTCACCTCAAAGATCATCTAGAAGCCGTAGATTTTATTTTTGATATTGTCAAAGATGGTAGACCTTTCACAAAAGGATTCATTAAGGAACTCCATCAACTCGTAACCCGTAGTCAATCATCGGCAGAAGGGAGAGATCAATTTGGGAATAAAACTAGGATTGAGCTTTTAAAAGGGGAGTTTAAGACACGGGAAAACAATCCAACCAGGGAAGATGGAACGATAATAATGTATTGCCCACCTGAGCATGTAGAGGCAGAAATGGATCGATTAATTGAAATATATAATGGCTTGCTGTTGGTTAGTGATCAAATACACCCCATCATTATTGCCAGTTGGGTTCACCATGCATTTACAACAATTCATCCTTTCCAAGATGGTAATGGCCGAGTAGCGCGCTTGCTTGCAAGTTTAATACTGATCAAATTTAGGTTATTTCCTTTTACTGTACTCCGTGAAGAAGCAAAAGTAAAGTATATCAAAGCTTTAGAAGCGGCTGACAATGGTAACCCTCAAGGCTTGGTCGATTATTTTGCAGAGGTACAAAAACGCAATATTGAAAAGGCTTTAAGCCTAAGAGAGGTAAATCACTCATCTTTAGATGAAGTAAGTTCCATTCTTAAGCAAAAGGTTCAAAATTGGAGAAAAACCCAGCGCGAGCAACATGAGAAAACCCTAGCATCAAGGCGGTTGGAAGTATTCGAATACTGTAGTGAAGTGCTAAATATGTACTTAGTTAAACTACGACAAGATTTCGGAGGTTCTACTGATTTTTCAATTGGAAGTTGCCAGCCAGATGATCCTGACTCCAAGAGGCAAAACTTTTACTATAACCAGATCATCCAGTACGCGATCAAACATGATTACTATTTTAATCGATCATTGCCTAAAGCTTGGCTAATGTTTAGAGTAGAGTTATCTGAAGCAAAAAGATACCAGTTGGGAATTACCATTCATCATTACGGGTATGATGACTCTACAATTGCTGTAGGCGCATTCTTAGACTTCAAAGGAGTTGGGGAGTTGGAATCTACGCTACCCCTTGACATCAAGCCACACGTTATTTCGATTTATGATGACTTTTCGCCAAAGAAGAAGAACCTATTGCATTACCTGGAGCAAGCACTAACCCTTGCTCTGGCTCAGATTGCTAGCGAACTTTAGTTGCATTTTTGGAAAAAAACCACCAGAAAAACGCCTAACCAAATCAATCCTTTGATCAGGAAAAATAAAAAACCGCCGATCCCGAGGCGTTTGAGCCAGATTTTAGTTTTGGTGGGTGTTTTGCTAGACATAAATTGAGGTTTTGGAGTAACCAAAGTAGCAGAAATCACCCAAAATAACAACAAATCCCGAGGGGAATATCACACATTCGCCACCGCATCCCTACCACTCCGCATCGCCGCATCCAACGATGCATTCAGCATCTGATCCCCCGCCAAAATGATGCTATTGTTCAGTGCATATTGCGTGCTCGGGATGGCATACCGCAATGCCTCCACAATGGGTAAAGATTCGGGGATGTGAAAGGTTTTGAGGTGGGTCAATTCCAGATCAGCCCGGTTTAGCACTTTTTTCAACACAGCACCTACCGTTTCCGGCGTCGCAATGGTATCCGATTTGAGTGAAACTGAGATCAGGACTTTCCCCGCCGGAGCGTAATCGGTAGATACCTCACTCAACACACAAAAGCTATTGATGGGGTTGTCAACATCTGCTATCAGACCGATCAGAGGAGCCTGGAGCGGACTAAAATTGGCAGAGAAATAAAGGTTGTAAGTACCACGATAGGCTTGGGTTTGGCCACGCAGGCCCGGAATCAAATTTGTAGGATTACCAGTCACGATGACACGGTCAAAATCCAGGCGTTCACCACCACGAGTGACCAGGTAGTTTTCTTGAATCTCTTGTACGGGGGTATTGAAGCGGAAAGTGGTTTTTTGGAGCGTTGCCTGGAGTTGTTTGACCAGTTCCTCCATGCCTTTGGCCGGAATGGCGGCATATCCTTTGCCAAACATTTTGAACACAAAACGGAACATCGTGGCGGGGGTGCTCAAGTCGTTTTCCAAAAAAATCCCCCCAAAAAAAGGCCGGAAGAACTGCTGGATGATCCGCTCGCTGAAACCATATTGACGCAGAAAATCGAGCGTAGATTGGGGGTTGCCGTCAAAGATTTGCTCACGAGGCGTATTTTGCAGTTGGCGGTTCAGTTGCCAGATTTTGATTTTGTCCCACAGCGAGCCAATTGGTGAAACCAGGGCCGTCCAGAGTTGGGAGGGGTCACGCAGGGGATCAGAAAATCGAAAGGAACGCCCGCCTGAATAAATCGCAGCACCGGGTTGGAAGTGACGCAAATCGAGTTTGTCCAAATCGAGGTAACGCTGTACTTCTGCGTACTCAGTGAGCAAAACCTGAAAGCCGTGATCGAGTAAAAAACCATCCACTTGCTCAGTTTTGACCCGCCCACCAGCCCGATCGCTTGCTTCCAAAATCAGGGGCTGATAGCCTTTTTCTTCACAGTGTTTGGCGGCAATCAGGCCTGCCACGCCTGCGCCAACGATGATGATCTTTTTTTGCATGATTTTTTCTAAAACTAATAAGCCCGCTCGTCGCGCTTTTCCATGTAGTTGATAAATGCACGATTCACCACTTTGTTTCCGCCAGGGGTAGGATAATTTCCAGAAAAATACCAATCGCCATTGTTGTCCGGGCAAGCTGCATGTAAACCCGCTACCGATTGATAAATTACCTCAATTTTGGGTTTGATGCCTTTGGGGCTGACGATCTTGGCGATTTGTTTGGAGATTTGTTCGTCGGTATACAAGTTGTACAGACTTTGCACCTCGTTGCGGATCAATTCTTTAGGGAGGTTTTCCTGCGCTTTGCAACGCTGATAAGCCTCTTCCAACAAATGTGCGCGGCCATCATGTTTGAGCAAGTCTACCAAGGCTCGGAAGGCGACAAATTCGCCCATTTTCGACATGTCGATTCCGTAACAATCCGGATAGCGAATTTGGGGTGCGGAGGAAACCACAATGATTTTCTTCGGACGCAAACGGGAGGCAATTTCAATGATGCTGTCACGTAACGTAGTGCCCCTTACAATCGAGTCATCCATCAGCACTAGGGTGTCCTGGTCGTTGTGCACCAGGCCATAGGTGACGTCATATATGTGTGAAACCAGGCGACCTCGGGCGGTAGTGTCTGCGATGAAGGTGCGCACTTTTTCGTCCTTGACCACCAAGCGTTCGATGCGCGGCTTTTGGGCCATGATTTTTTCAATCTTCTTGGGCTTCAGCTTGCCTTCTTCAAGCGCTTTGACCAGTTTTTGCTCCTTTATCGCGTCCAGGTTTTCGTACAAACCTTCAATCATGCCCATAAAGGCGGTTTCGGCGGTATTGGGGATGAAAGAAAAAACGGTGTTTTCGAAATCGTAGCCCACCGCTTCCAGGATGGGTTTCACCAACTGATTGCCCAGTTTTTTGCGCTCCAGGTAAATGTCGCGGTCGTTGCCCCGGGAGAAGTAGATGCGCTCAAAGGAACAACAGTGCCGCTCGCTGGTGTCGGTAAAGGGCAATTCTTCTACCTTGCCTCCCTTTTTGATGATCAGGGCATGGCCGGGGGTAACCTCTTTGACGCTGTTGATGTGTACGTCCAAGGCAGTTTGTATGGCTGGGCGCTCCGAAGCCACCACCACAATTTCGTCATCGTGGTAATAAAAAGCGGGACGAATGCCGTTGGGGTCACGCATGACAAAAGCGTCGCCGTGGCCAATCAGGCCGCACATGACGTAGCCCCCATCAAAACGTTTGCTGGCGCGGCGCAGCAGGCGCTGGATGTCCAGTTGTTCAAAAATATAGTCGTTGATCTCCATATTGGTGTAGCCATCGGGCTTGAACCAGGTGTGGAGGCGTTGTACTTCGTCGTCGAGAAAATGGCCGATTTTTTCCAAAACCGTGACGGTATCGGACTTTTCCTTGGGATATTGGCCTAGTTCTACCAATTCCTGAAAGAGCTCGTCTACGTTGGTCAGGTTGAAGTTGCCGGCGAGGAGCAGGTTCCGGTTGATCCAGTTGTTTTGGCGCAGAAAAGGGTGACAGGTTTCGATGCTGTTGTCGCCGTGGGTACCGTAGCGCAGGTGGCCCAGGAGGAGTTCACCGACGTAGGGCAGGTTGTCTTTCATCCAGGGCGCGTCGCTCAGTTGTTCGTCGCTGAGGTTGCGGAAGTGTTTGCTCCAAATTTCATCGAACAGTTCGGTGAGGTAGTTGTTCGGCGTGACGTTGCGTTTGCGGCTGATGTATTTGGTGCCCGGTTTGGGATCCAGTTTGATGGTGGCAACCCCAACCCCGTCCTGGCCCCGGTTGCGTTGTTTTTGGAGGAGTAGTTTCAGTTTTTCTAGCCCGTACAGTGCAGTTCCGTACTTTTTTTGATAGTATTCCAAGGGCTGAAGCAAACGAATGAGAGCTATACCACATTCGTGTTTAATAATCTCGCTCATTGTATGTATTGGTTGACGAATTCGGCCGCAAAGGTACGGTAGAATGTGGAGAAAACAGCGACGGAATGTGCTTAGTTGAATTGGTGTAAAAAGTTTATTTCTTCTAAAAAAAATATTATCCAATCTGCCGCACCGAAGAATTCACCTTGATTTAACCCTCAGTTTCCCTTCAGTCCGTATTTTCACCCCAAATCTGCACCATGAAAAAGCACCTACTTCTCTGCACCCTAATCCTGTGTCTCAGTACCCTCCAAGCCCAAACTTGGCTCAAAGGCAACCTCCATACCCACTCCCTCTGGAGCGACGGCGACGATTATCCCGAAATGATCATGGCCTGGTACAAAGCCTCGGGTTACCATTTTGTGGGCCTTTCTGACCACAACACCCTGCAGGAAGGCGAGCAGTGGCGTTGGATTCCGCGGGCACCGGAGCGCCGCCGGGCTTTTGACCGCTATTTGCACACCTATGGCAGCGATTGGGTGGTGTACGAAAAACGCGGCAAAGACTCGCTGCGGGTGCGCCTGAAAACCTTTAAAGAATACGTGCCGCTTTTTGAAGAAAAAGGGCGCTTCCTCATTTTGCCCAGCGAAGAAATTTCGGCCAGCTACGCGGGCAAACCGCTGCACCTCAATGCCACCAACATCAAAGGTTTTGTGCCCGTTCAGCGGGGCAATAGTGTGCGAGAAGTACTGCAAAGCAACATCGACGCGGTGATGGCGCAGCGGCGCATCAGTGGTCAACCCATGTTTCCACACATCAACCACCCCAATTTTCACTTTGCGATCAGTCCCGCAGATATGTTGGCGCTGAAACACGAGCGCTTCTTTGAAGTCTTCAATGGCCACCCGGCGGTGGTCAATTATGGCGATAGTACCCACCTGGGGATGGAGCCGCTGTGGGATCAGATCAACCTGCACTACGCCCAAATTGGGCAACCGCTGATGTTTGGCCTGGCCACCGACGACAGCCACAATTACCACTTTTTCGGCCTGCAATACGCCAACACGGGCCGGGGTTGGGTGATGGTACGGGCCGATTCCCTACATGGTGGGGCCATTGTAGAAGCGATGGAGGCTGGACAATTTTATTCCACTACCGGGGTTGAACTGACCGATTTGCAACAATCCTCACAAGCCATTGCCCTGCGCATCAAAACGGAACCCAATGTGAAGTACACGGTTCAATTCATTGGTGTAAAAAAAGGCAAAAATACCTCGGAAATCCTGCGCGAAATGGCCACGACTCCCGGCGACACCAGCCTGATTCGCTACACTTTGCAGGGTGACGAATGGTTTGTACGCGCCAAAATCAGCTCGAACAAGGAAAAATTCAATCCCTATTTTCCAGAAGACAAAGAAGTAGCCTGGACTCAGCCAGTTGCCCCTACGCATTGGCCAGCCATAAGCAACGTATCCGCACTGCCCAATGCCCACGCCCACAACGATTACGAGCACAACCGCCCGCTGTGGGACGCTTTGGAACAAGGCTTCACCAGTGTGGAAGCCGATGTATACCTTTTACAGGACTCCTTGTATGTGGCGCACAATCGCCCCTATTACCGCGACCCGGCGCGTGGCTTGGAGAAACTGTACTTGCGCCCACTGCGGCAACGCATTCAACAAAACGGGGGAAAGGTTTATCCCGATTTTACCCAGCCGTTCTATTTGTTTGTCGACATCAAAACCGGAGCAGAGGATACTTATGCTACACTCGAAAAAACGTTCCAAAAGTATCGGGACATCCTCAAAGCTTGTACCCGCAAAAACTGCAATCAAGCCCCGGTTCAAATTGTACTTTCGGGCAATCGCCCCATTGAAACCATGAGCAAACAAGCCGAAAGGTTGGCCGGACTGGATGGCCGACCCGGTGACTTGGGCAAAAAGATTTCCCCCCAACTGATGCCCATCATCAGCGATAGTTACTACAATCAGTTCAAATGGCGGGGCCAGGGCGAAATGCCTGCCGATGAAAAAGCTAAGCTGCTGGATTTGGTCAAAAAAGTCCACACAGAAGGCAAAAAATTGCGCTTTTGGGCTTCACCCGAAAATGAACAAGTATGGACAACCCTGCGCAGTGCGGGGGTGGACTTGATCAATACTGACCGTTTGGAGGAATTGCGCAAGTTTTTGACCACAACAAAATAAAAGGTACACTACCACAGCAATTTTCTCCGTTATTTGCTCTACGTACTAGATCACAATTAATGATGTTTAAATTGTGATCTGGTACTTATAAAACTTAGCACAATACATGCCCAATAGCAACAATTACGTAGCCATCATGGCAGGAGGCGTTGGCTCCCGCTTTTGGCCCGCGAGCCGCACCGCTCGCCCAAAACAATTTTTGGATATTTTAGGAATCGGCAAATCGCTGCTGCGGATGACTTTCGAGCGCTTTTTGGCCCTTTGTCCCGTTGAAAATATTTTCATCGTTACCAATGGCATTTATCGCGATTTGGTCAAAGAACACTTGCCAGAGCTGAGCGACAACCAAATCCTGTGCGAACCTTCGCGCAACAATACCGGGCCTTGTATCGCTTATACCGCCCTGAAATTGCAGGTGTTAAACCCTGAGGCAAATTTGGTGGTTGCGCCCTCGGATCACATTATTTTGCAGGAGATCAATTTCATCCAGGCTTTACAAACCGCTCTGGATTTTACGGAAAAGAACAATGCGCTGCTGACTTTGGGCATCCAACCCACCCGCCCGGATACGGGTTATGGCTACATCAATTTTGACAAAAAGGCTACGGAAGGGAATGTACACCAGGTGCTGAGGTTTACCGAAAAACCCCCGCTGGATCAAGCCCAGGCTTTTTTAGCCAGTGGCGATTACCTCTGGAATGCGGGCATATTTATTTGGAAAGTAAAAAACCTGATTGAAGCTTTTGGGCAACACGCCAGTGAAATCCTCGACGTATTGTGGGCAGAACCCGAACATTACAACACGCCAGGGGAACAAGCTTACATCGATCGCGTTTATCCAAATACCCTGAGCATTTCCATCGACTACGCCATTATGGAAAAAGCGGGCAATGTGTTTACCATTCCCTCCAGCTTTGGATGGTCGGATTTAGGTACCTGGGCTTCCTTGCATGCTGAGGCAGCGCAGGATGATCAACAGAACCTTATCAACTTGGGCCCCAATTTGTTGTACAATGTCAACAACTGCTTGCTGCGGGCACCAAAAGACAAACTGGTAGTCATCAAAGATCTGGAAGACTACATCGTGGTAGATGAAGGCGACATTTTGCTCATCCATCCAAAGGCCAAAGAACAGGAAATCAAGAAGATAACCGAAGCAATTGGTAAGCAATTTGGTGAAAATTTCCTTTGAGCCTTGGTTAGGCGTCAGTGGCTAAAACTACTAATTAACGACCTCAGCGCTTTTTTTTTACCTCAACCTATGCAAGATTTCAACAAAGCAGTATTTTCGTTCGTTCTTGGTGAGAATACTTAAAGTTTTAGCTTAATGGAATATACATCCGACGTTGAAGCCGTTGACGCAATGGCGCAATCTTATAAGGATCTGAAGAATGAGATTGGCAAAGTGATTGTAGGACAAGATGACGTGGTGAGAGCCGTAATCATCGCCCTGTTTAGCAATGGACACAGCCTGTTGGTAGGGGTGCCAGGATTGGCCAAAACCCTGCTGGTAAGCACGATCGCCGAAGTACTTGACCTCGACTTCAAGCGCATCCAGTTTACTCCAGACTTGATGCCTTCGGACATTACAGGTTCGGAAATCCTGGACGAAGACCGCCACTTTAAATTCAATCGTGGCCCTCTGTTTTCGAACATCGTTTTGGCGGACGAAATCAACCGTACTCCGCCCAAAACCCAAGCTGCGCTTCTGGAAGCGATGCAAGAAAGATCGGTAACGGTAAGTGGCACCCGCCACGAATTGCCAAAACCCTTCTTCGTTTTGGCGACGCAGAACCCCATTGAGCAGGAAGGTACCTACCCACTGCCAGAGGCCCAGTTGGACCGTTTTATGTTCAACATCACGTTGGATTACCCTTCATATGAGGAAGAATTGGAAGTAGTGCGCGGTACAACCACTGCCCAAAACATCCAGCTGAATCATATCCTGACGGGTGCTCAAATTTTGGGCTTTCAGCAGTTGATCCGCAAAATACCGATCGCTGACAACGTGTTGCGCTATGCCGTAACACTGGCGACTAAAACCCGCCCCAAAACCCCCATGGCAACGGATATGGTCAACAACTACATTTCCTGGGGTGCAGGACCACGGGCATCACAGTACCTGGTATTGGGTGCCAAGTGTCATGCGGCCATCAGCGGCAAATATTCTCCCGATATTGAAGATGTACAAACCATCGCCAATTATGTGCTGCGCCACCGGATTGTACGCAACTATAAGGCGGAAGCGGAAGGGATTTCGGAAGAGCACGTAATCAAAAGTTTATTTTAAGAATGTGTTGGGGCTTCTTCTTCACGCTACAAATGGCTAAAATTTACCCCAGCTTCGTTCCGAAAATGCTCATTTAGCTCCGCTAAACTCCGCTTTTCGTGCCTCACTGGAGTAAATTTTAGCTCATTTTCGCTTGCGAAGAAGAAGCCCCAACACATTCTAAGTATTATGACGCCATAATTTTTCTGTAATTCATTTTGAAACGGCGCGGAGCTTTTCTGCGCCGTTTTGCATTTTAATCCAGCCAAATCCGTACTTTTCCGTTTTGAAATTAGTCCGTTATGGCTCGTAAAAGATTCTGGGAACTGCTGCTTTTTTTGGGATTGTGCCATTTCCTTGGCTCAGGCTGTGTCAAAGATAGCCCTGAAAAACCTTTGCCGCCTGCTTTGGGGAAGCTCAATGAACTGACCATTGTGATGGATACCCTTTGGTGGCAAGGCAAAATTGGCAGCGAAGTTAGGGCGCACTTTTCGGCAGCTTTCCCCTTCGTGGCGCCTGCTGAGCCCCTGTTCAAAGCACAGTACTACTCGCCCAATCGTTTTTTGACCAATCCAAAATTTCTAGCTCAACGCAACTGTCTGATCATCATTCGCAAGTATTCCTCTAATGCTCAAGAGCAGGCCCTAGCCAAAATCATCGAAAGCCGCCTCAGCCAGGAGCACCTCAAGCAGTGGCGTGACAATCAGGTTTTTGCGATGGATAAAGTTTGGTCGGACCCGCAGCGGGTGATGGTGGTAGCCGTCAATGATGAAAAGCAAGCCCTCCAACTTTGGGAACAATACTATCCCACCATTTATCAAAGGATCCGAGAAAACGAGACCCATTTGCATGAATCAACCCTGTTTAAAAAGAAACCGGACGATGCCATCAACCGCAAACTCTGGGAAAATCATAAAGTAGATCTGGACTTACCCCGTGGAACCCAGATCGTCAGCAGTACCGACTCGATAACCTGGCTGCAATATCCTTATCCTGAGGGGGGCGCTTTGTGGATCCTGATTCGGCGCACCACCGTGGCAGAGCTGGCCCGATCCAGTCAGGCGCCCGAATCTACATTGCAGGGTATTTTGCGGCGAACGCCTGCGCCAGCTGCCATGTATGGAGGAGGAGGCATTCGTTTGGAAGAAAAAAATCCACCCCTGTTCGCTTCAACCATTCGGTATCAAAAAACAATCCCCGCCACGGAATGGCGAGGATTGTGGTTGCTCGGTGCTAAAACGGGGTCCTTCATTTGCCAGTTGCCCAATTTCCCTCCAGACGCTCCGGTCTTACTATCCGGTTTTGTAGAAGGCATTCAATCCAACAAGGTGGAAAAATTATTGGAACTGCAATTCTTGTTGCAGCGGCAGAGGACGGAGATGAAACCTTAAAGAGAGATGAAAGATGAGAGATGAAAGATGCTACCGCAGCGTTTTTGACGAGAATCTTGTCAAAGTCCCTGCGGTAGCATCTTTCATCTCT
>JAIYAV010000109.1 GCA_027488855.1 Saprospiraceae bacterium | reverse complement strand
TTAAAAAACACTCAAAGCGTTTTTTTATTCTTACATTCTTAAATACCTGTTTCATCATTGTTCATTATGTCTTACAAAATTAGCATTTTCTGTGTCCTAATCGTAGCTCCCAAATGGAACTTACAACTGATGGGCGAGTTAGACGGGCCGATTCTTTACCAAAATGAAGCTGTGGAGGTGAAGTTTACCATCCTGGATCACGGCACCCCTTCCATCGCTTATTCCTTTAAAGAACCCAACGCTGTAAATTTTCAACAAGACGAAGCCCCCTTTGCTCCGGGCCCTTGGGTCAAAATGGCTAAGGCGGCCTTTTTGGCCAATAACCCTGAAATACTCATAAACATTCAGGGGCAAGATTATCCAGCGGGGGAATTGTTTCCCTACTTTCGACTCAAAACCGGGTATCATCTGGGCGTAGTAATGGATCATTTGGCCTCAGCGGCCAACCATGACAAAATTATGAAGACCTTTCAAAATGCTGATCAGGTCTTTATTGAAACTTACTACCTCAATGAGGATAAGGCCTTGGCCTTGCAAAATCGGCATAGTTATGCCCAGGCTTCGGCTGAAGTCATGCGCAAGGCAGGGGTGAAAAATGCCACGCCGGTGCATTTTTCAAGGCGTTATACAGAGGAAGACATCCAACTCATTCAGCAGCAATTCAAAGCGGCATTATAGCATCTAGACCCGTCCCTAAGAGTTGGAACAGTGTTAATTGATATTATCTCCATTTTATTAAAAAATGATATTATCTTTTCCGCCGAAAAGACCAAATCCAATTTGGTTAACAATCTAGTTGGGTATAAACACCTTAAACAAGCTTTTAGTCCTAACCATTAACTCATGGAGAACCACAACTACGATCCAATCAAGCCGTATATTCCGGCTGAAGTGACCAATGTCAAAGAATTTACCCTACGTGCCATCCTCTTGGGCGCAGTTTTTGGAATTATTTTTGGCGCTGCCACCGTTTATCTGGCCCTCAAGGCGGGTTTGACGGTTTCCGCCTCGATCCCCATTGCCGTGTTGGCCATCTCCTTAGGTCGACGTTTTTTGGGGACCACTATCCTTGAAAACAACATCATTCAAACTACTGGATCAGCGGGGGAATCGATTGCAGCTGGGGTTGTGTTTACCGTTCCTGCCTTTCTGTTTTTGTCTGATCCAGCGATGGGTGATCAATATTTCAAGTACACCACCATCTTCACCCTGGCAGTATTTGGAGGTGTTTTGGGCACCTTGATGATGATCCCACTGCGCCGATCGCTCATTGTGAAAGAACACCACAACCTGCCCTATCCGGAAGGAACCGCCTGCGCTTCGGTGCTCATTGCGGGAGAGAAGGGGGGCGATTTTGCTAAAACGGCCTATCAAGGTTTGGGGGTAGCATTTTTGTACGCACTGCTGCAAAAAGTCTTCCACGTCATTGCCGAGGCACCGGCCTGGGTAACCAAAGCGACCCACAAGTACTTCCCCGCTGCCACAGTCAATGGCGAAATCACCCCAGAATACATGGGGGTTGGTTACATCATTGGGCCTAAAATCGCGGGGGTGCTGGTTGCTGGTGGCGTATTGGCCTGGTTGGGCTTGATCCCGCTGTTGGCTACTTTGGTACCCACTGAAATCATTGCTGCGCAATTGGTCAAGCTGGGTTATCTTTCTGATCTTGCTTCTGCGGGTGGCCCAGGTGCCTGGGATCCTGCGACTAAAACTTTTGGCAACATTGCTGCCGCCATTTACCGGGCTTATGTACGTCAGATCGGGGCGGGGGCAGTGGCAGCGGGTGGTTTTATCACCTTGCTCAAAACCATCCCGACCATCGCGGCTTCGTTCAGCGAGAGCATTGAGTCTTTCAAAAACCGTTCGGCTACGGAAAGTCGCGCTCGCACCGAGCAGGATTTGTCGATTGCCGTGGTGGGTATAGGTAGTCTGGCTCTGGTGATCCTGATGCTGATTTTGCCACAAATTCCAGGCAATTCCTTTGGTGGAAAATTGCTGATCGGCCTATTGGTCATCGTTTTTGGTTTTTTCTTTGTGACCGTTTCCAGCCGGATTGTTGGCTTGATTGGCACCAGTTCCAATCCGGTTTCGGGCATGACCATTGCTACCTTGATGGGCACCGCGCTCATTTTTATCGGCTTTGGCATGACGGGTAAAACTTTTGAACCGATGGTATTGGTCGTGGGCAGTATGATCTGCATTGCTGCTGCCAATGCTGGAGCGACATCTCAAGATTTAAAAACGGGGTACATCATTGGGGCAACGCCAAAATACCAGCAGATTGCCCTCTTTGTCGGCGCTATTGTCTCCTCTATAGCCATTGGCGCTACCCTACAAATTCTGGATACACCTACTCCCGAGCAATTGTCTCAAGGCATCCAGCACGCCATCGGCAGTGACAAATACCCTGCTCCACAAGGTACCTTGATGGCCACTTTGATCAAAGGCCTGTTGAGCTTCAACCTCGATTGGCAGTTTGTATTGGTTGGTGCATTTTTAGCAATTACCATCGAATTGTGTGGCGTAAAATCGCTTTCATTTGCCGTAGGGGCCTACTTACCATTGTCGACCACCTTGCCCATTTGGGTTGGTGGGGTCATTCGCGGTATTGCTGATAATGCAGCCAAGAAAAAAGGCAAAGCGGTAGAAGAAGAAGACTTGAGCAAAGGAAACTTGTTTGCCACTGGCTTGGTAGCAGGTGGTGCTTTGATGGGGGTAATTGTGGCAATCCTATCGGTCAATGAGGGCATTGCTACAGGTATCGCCAAACTCAATCTGGAGCCCATGCTGCACGGCGCATTGGGCGAAGGTGGTTACCAAATCCTAGGAGTATTGTTCTTCGCTGCAATGGGTTTGATCTTGTACGGGATTTCGAGGAAAGATTAACCTAGAAAACAGCAAAATAGTGCTCTGCTCGACCGCCCCGAAAGTCTAAATCTTTCGGGGCGGGATTTTAGATCGTGCACATTTTAAATAATTATTTGGTAGCCAAATTATTACAAGTTGATTAGTCGACGATAAAAAAGCCAAGCTCCTTGCAAGGTGATTGTTGGTACGGCTAATGGGATATGGAAGCTTTGTAAGCCAAAATTTAACAATCCAATGATGAACAATACCGTTGCCAAATGCCCAAAATGGTCGGTTCGGGCGCTAAAGGTTTGAATAAAACAGCCTTTTGTGACCGCTATTGTAGTCAAAACAGACAAAATACAAAGTAACCAATCAAATTTTGGCACCGCTGAAGCGAACAACAAACCCGTAAACAGTCCCATTATCCCAATGTACAACCATCTATAAAATGCATTAAAATCGGGTGCACAGTCAAACCCATTGGCTGGAGGCCGACTGTTGGCGATGACGCGGCGATTGTAGGTGATGATTTGATACAGGCCAAAGATGAAGGCACGAAATAAACCCATGCGAAACAGTGGCTTAAATACAGGAATAGCCTCGCCAAGGATGAAAAACAGCGCTTCTTTGCCATAAATTGTTTCGCCAGTAGCACGGTCAAATAGGGGGATTTCATGGCGTGCCCGGTCAATATCAATCCGTCCAAGTAACTCCGCAGGAGCTTCAGCGAAACCGATCCGGTTTTCAGGACGCAACCATCCCGCACGCACAAATCCACTGGTATAGGCTTTGCAAAGTGGGCAGACGTCATCGTAAATAATGACCTTTGAATCCAGGTTTTTTGAATTTCCCATGTCCTTTGGTTTGAAAAAGAAGCTTCAGAGCACTTAGGCTAGTAACTCTGAAGCCCCTTTTTAGATGTTGAACCAAAGATACAGTATTGTTTCTGAAAATTCAATAGTTTCAATAATTATTGAAAATAAAAAATTACCATAGCAATACTTTGCTTCCTTTTGCGGTTAAGCGCACCTCCTGGCTTTTTCCAGCATAGGTCACTTTCGTCTGCCCGCCTCGTGGAGAACTGATTTCCGTTTTGCTCAATTTGCCATTCACCCAGGTCAAATTCAATACAAACCCGCCGCGTGCACATACTCCGCGGACCGATCCGTTGGCCCAGGCATCGGGCAGCGCGGGCAAGAGGGTGATTTCTGAACTGCGCGACTGCACCAACATTTCCAATACTGCCGCTGTACCCCCAAAATTGCCATCAATCTGGAAAGGAGGGTGAGCATCCATCAGGTTGGGGTAAGCGCCACCACCGCCATTGTAGCGCGTATCAGGGGTAGGGCTAACGTAGCGCATCAACTCGCGGTACATTTTGTAGGTGCGGTTGCCATCGTGCAGGCGAGCCCAGAGGTTGGTGCGCCAGCCTTTGGACCAACCGGTGGTTTCGTCTCCTTTTACCTCCAGGGTTTGTTTGCAAGCAGCGGCGAGCTCCGGGGTTTGATCCACGCTGATGTGATTGCCGGGA
>JAIYAV010000280.1 GCA_027488855.1 Saprospiraceae bacterium | reverse complement strand
TCGCAGATTGGCCAAGGATTATGAGAAAACGCCTGCTTCATCCGTAGCTTTTATGCAACTAGCTTTTATCAATATCATTTTAGCAAGATTTGACTAAATGAAATTTAAACATACTCTAACTATTAGAAATTCTTGGTTTTATCAGAGTGACGATTGGTTTAAAGATGAAATAAGAAACTATGATCCTATGTTTGTCGATGATTATTCTTCTCAATTAATTGAACTATCTAAGAAAAAAATTAGAGGACATGAATACGACATTAAAGAGACAATGGAAAAAATAAACTGGATTGAATACTATATGTATATGGAAAGAAATGATAAATAAAATGCTTTCATTAACAATGGGCTTGACGTACAGACTTGCTAACGCTGCGTTCATCTTCAGTGCCCCCGTTCGCGCTACCCCTACCCACCAAAATAAAACCCCAAAAAAACAACCAAATTTCCCCAAAACCGTTTACCTTTCAATAGAAATCAAACAAAAAATCAGGTATGATCATCGCCAACCCCATCTATGACGTAATGTTCAAATATCTGCTAGAGGATATGGAGATTGCACGGGAGTTGTTGTCAACCATCCTGGGGGAAGAAGTACAAAGTTTGGAAGTGAAGCATCAGGAAACCTCCACCTAATATAGTACATAACTTAAACCTCATGCACTTCAACCAAAATGGTGGAGTAGATGCGATCAAAAAGAAAGCGTTTGTCAACGTCAAAGAAAAGACTCGCGTCGACATTGAAATACTAGGAGGAACCGCTTTTGTCACCGTACTCTTGCTTGCAGTTTTGCTCTGGTACCTTTATGCATAAAGTCATGGCATCACAAATTCTTTACGCCAATTTTCTAGAAGACCGTCGGGTATACGGCTTAGCTAAAACCTATTGGAAGCGTTTTTTTGACCAATTGGCCGCAGCACATGGTTTTGTTTATCGTGCCTACATCAATGATGCCAACGACTATGACGGCAATCCAATCTTTAGTGCCTATATTCAGGATAAAAATCGGGCGGTTCGGGTCATTCAAATTGATCCTAATGAGCTAGAAGACAACATCCTTACTACGGCATGGATGGATACCATTGAACTGGTGGAAGGGCAAGCGGCGGTTGATGAATTGGTGATTTATACGCTGCTTACTGTGGAGACAAGGGTGAAGTGTGTGGCTTTGATTGAAGAATGGGTTTTGGGGGATGTGACGGTTGAGGAGATGAAGGGTAAGATTGATGAGGTATTGTGACGAGAGGTAAGCTAAAACCACTCGATTAAGTTTCTTTGACTCAACTTCAAATATTGCGCTGCCGCTGGTACAAGTCTCCAGACTTGCACCAATATCAGCACGTCTCCTGACGTGCATAATTAAAAGAAAATGAGTTCTTTATTTTTTTAAACCCTGCCTTCTCCAACAAAAGACTTGTCCTTGTCATTTAGCATCGTGCATAATTTTGCGTCTGGAGACGCCCGAATATTGGTTCAAGTCTGGAGACGTTGAACCAGCGTTGCGCCTTAACGGCCTGTGGGTAAGCCTTGAACTAGTAGGTAAAATGAAATTATATGTATTTGTTTGAGCAATCGATGGAGAACATATTTGCTTCTGGGATGCAACGAATAATCCTGGATAGTGATCGTACACTATTGTATCAGAACTTTTCTTACGAAACAAAGGAAGGAGGTGTTCATCGATATGACCTGATCCAGCGATCTGTACTTAGTTCAAATTTTTCAGAAACTAATTTACCTTTTGAATTTTATAGACTTGAAAATGGAGGCATATATGCAAAAAACAGTCAAAATATGCTGTTTGTAATTGATTCCCATAGCGGAAAATTAGACCTACAAAAAATTTCTGATGAGGATTTGATATTTAGGCCTCTGGGCGCAAACAGTAGATGTATATTTTTCAAGTTAAAAGAACGAAGATCATGTGGGTTATTTGACTTGGATAAAGGCTCTGTTATATTTGAATTGGAGGGCTATCCATTATCAGTTACCTTCGGAAACTATTTTTATGGAGGCTATCAGGAGTTATACTTAGCAAGATATAATGAAATAGATGGAAGTTTGATATGGAAGTACCTACTATGTGAAAATGCAGGGGAGGAACTTGAAAAGAGGGATAGCTTTGTAAGCATAGGTATGAACATGGTTGGTTTAGCAGATAGTTACTTATTATATTACCATAAGAAAGAACATAAACTTTTGGCTATAGACAATCATTCTGGTGAACTTAGCTGGGAGATTGATTTTATAAAACCCATAAATAACAGTAAATTCTTCCTTGAAAAAGGAACACTGTACTACATGTATGGATCATTGTTTATGTCTATAGATGTTGCTGCGGGTAAGGTCCTTGAATATCTTGACTATAGGAAGCACCGCATAGACCCTAGAATAATTGACTACTCTAAAATGCGAGATGGGGCATTTATTCATGACGAATTAATTTATTTTAACCAAGGCCCTGTTCGCGAAAACCAGTATACCCATTGTATTGGTATCTTTGACCCCAAGAGTCAAGAAACAATTTGGCAATACAAAATACCGGTTCAAAACAAACACACCACTTTTGGGAATTTTCAAGTGAATGATCACTACTTGTGTTTTACAAGTAGTGAGGGTAAAATGTATATTTTCAAACGTGATCGAAAGAGCACTCGATGATACGGTCTTCTGCCTCCTCCCCATTAGTACAAGTGTTCATCCGCAACCAATCTCTTCGCAACCAATCAAAAAATCGCACTACTACCAGCCTCCCCCACCTACGCCAAATCCTGCCTAAAAACCCTCTCCAACAGATCAAACAGCTCCGGATGATTTTTTTTCAGCCGCTCAGGCTGTTTAAAAAAGTACTCGCTCACCACGCTGAAAAACTCGGCCTCGTTGGTACTGCCATATACATTGATCGTAGACCTTCCCGCTTTGATCGCTGCAATTTCGCGGTGCATCAGTTTCACCCAGGGAACCAGGAAGGGCTGTTGGAGTAGCGCTTCCGGGAGGCCGTCGGTAGCACCGTCAGCCTTATCGAGCAAGTGAACAAACTCGTGGATGCCTACATTGAAGTGGGAACGCTGCTCATCAAAGCCTTCATGTAGAGCAGGTTTGGATAAAATCATCATCCGGTTCATGCTACCGCTGCCGACCATGCCTAGAATATTGCGCGCTTTGCCCTGCTCAGTCTCGTAGTCATGGTTGAAAGGCGCATCGTACAAGAGCACCTCGTGCAGGTTGCGGTAATACCATCCCGGAAACCCAAAAAGCGGGATCACTGCGCTTGCCGCTACCAGCAGCTTATCGGCATCATTCACATCGGTGTCGATGCCGGTGATGCGGACTTTGTCCAAAAACGCTAGTACATTTTCCTCAAAACGAACCTTGTCCGCAACTGAAAGCTGAATATAAAAAGTAACTTTTTCGCTTAAAATGGATCTCCACGCTGCTGGGAATGGGGTAGCCTTGGAGCGTTTTTTTTTGAAAAAAAGCCACCACCAGTAGGCGATCAAAAGGAGCAAGAAAAAAGCAGCTGCGATGAATTTGTAGTTGAGCATATTTTAGGGAAATAGATGTTTTCAACGTAGTGAATATACGATTTTTTGGAAAGAGGCAAAAAATTAATGCAGCTGGATGTTTTGCTTGGAGGACATGAATAGTCAACCAATATTAATTTTTTTCCTTCGCTAACAAGTTTGCGAATATTCGCTATTTTTATGCTCAGAACAAAATATCTTTCGTTCATTCCTAAAACACCTCTGCACAAATGATGCGTAAACTTACCTTATTTACGGTTTTACTCACTTTGGCCTTTTCTTGCGGCAAAGAAAACGGCCTGAATTTGGACAACAGTCCTAGCCAAGACTACACGGGTACAAAAGCCAAAACCCGCGCCGAAATCAATCAACAAGCCATGCGCCTGCTCAATGAGCACCAAAAGTTTGAATGGAGCATGGTGGACGCCCACACCGTATGGAGCGCCAATTTGTTGAGCGATTCCATCATGTGCATCGGCTACCAACCCGCCAATGAAAAAAACGTCAACCAACGCCTGCACCAAATCGACATCCAACACAAAGAATGGAAACAAGTCCGGGAAGAACTGATCAACTACATCGTTGAAGAGACCAATCGGCAAAATCCGGCCAAAACCATCACTGCCCGTGACCTGATGCCTTTTGGAGATGAGGCAGTTTTGCCCGTGATCGACATCAAGATCAGCAGCCTAGGCATCATCGAAAAACTGCGCAGTTTGCCGCAGGTGCGCTACATTGAGCCCATGGGCTACAGCTACGTTGAAGAGCGTTTGCGCAGCGATTCGGGTTGTAGTGTGACGGGCAATCCGAGTATTCCTGCTGCGGATTTCACCAACATTACCCCCGCCGCAAAACAATCCTGGCACCACGGTGTACCACGTATAAGCACGGCCTGGGGCAACAATTCCGGTAGAGGCATTACAGTTGCCCTCTTGGATACAGGTACGCCCAATCCTACCAGCCAACCCAAACTGGGGAGCCAGTTCAATTCGGGTTTGTCCACTGGTCGTACGCTTACGCGGATGGGTACCTACGTGAGCTGCTGGTTTTGTGGCACCCCCGATGGCCCCGATGATCAATGTGGACACGGCACCCAAATGGCGGGTCTGATTGCGGCCCCACGTGGCAATGATGGCACACCTGCCGGGGTGGCTTACAACTGTAACCTACTTGGCATCAGGGTTACTAGCGATGTGATCATCAATGGTTCCAGCGAAAAGAAAGGCGTAGCCGATGGCCTCGTGATTGCTGGAAACAACACCAGCGTAAAAATCATCAGCATGTCGATAGGGGATGTCTTCTCCAGCGGGCAAGTGGAAGATGGCGTACGTTATGCTTATGGCAAAGGTAAAATGTTGCTCGCTGCGGCAGGTACTTCTACTAGCTTTACCAGTTGGTACGGCGTAATTTTCCCCGCATGGATGGCCGAATGTGTAGCCGTTACGGGCGTAAAGGATGGTGGACTTCCACTAATTCGCTGCAACACTTGCCACAGTGGCAGCGATGTAGAATTTGTAGCAGTTATGCAGCGTAGAACGGATGATAACCGTACTGCCCTCACGCTGGCGCCTTCGGGCAATGTACCCGCTAACGTGGGTGGCTCCTCCGCAGCTACGGCGACTACCGCAGGCATTGCGGCGCTGATTTGGGCTACCAATCCAGCTCAAACGCGGGAACAGGTATATGCAAGGATGAGAGCCAACGCTTCCTGGCCGAGTAGCCGGAATGGGGAATTTGGATACGGAATTATTGATGTGGGTAAGGCGTTGACGGGGCTGTAACTTATCTCTACTTATCTTAACTTTCTAAGGTGACCCCTAAGGTGTTCTAAGGTGTCTAAGGTGGTGAAAGAACAACCTGCGAAGCAGGTTTATTTTATTTTCACCACCTTAGACACCTTAGTACACCTTAGAATTATGCGCCTGCGGCGCAAGTGATCAAGGTTTCTATGTTTATTTATTCCCTTTCATTTTCCATATCTGGAAACTCCCCTGGCTCGTAAAACACCGGCGGAAACGCACTTTTATCCGTACTCCGATTGTCATAAGCCATCACCGCTCTATTGGACAATTGGAAAGATCCCCTCGCCTCCGACAATTTACCCGCTGAAACATCCGCATAAATGGTCTGAGCCCGAATCTGCGACTTGCTCATCGGCGGAATACTCCCATCCGTATAAGTATGCCGTACATTCAGGTACGCCTGAATCAGGTCGCGTTCATTTTGATCGTTGAAGGTGCTGGGATTGCTCAATCCGGTTTGTTGCATGGCCAATTCCACACAAGGTTTGATCCAGGCGGGGCGATTGACGTGGTTGTCCAACAACAAGGCGACTCCATACGCTGAAGTAATCACTGTGCTGAGCAAGTTGCCAAACACCGCATAACTGGGCTTCCAGTAGAAGTTTTTGAGGCGATCAAGCGCATGTTCAACTTGCACAGCCTGAAAATCAGGTTCCTGCAACGCTCTCCAAAAGCGGAAACCCCAGGCGGGATCCCGAAACTGCTCCTTGGCTTGGATTGAATTGACCGGGTAATTGTTCAAGGTCAAAAAACCATAAGTAGTATTCGTATCCTGGCTTACATCTATTCCAAGTGGGTTGAAATGACGGCGGAATGAATCGGGAAACTGGTCGCGGAATTTTTTCAACAAGGCGGGCAACTCGCCAGCTTTGTCATCACGGCCCAAGGTCCATTGATACGTACCGATGCTCAGAATACCCCGGTCGTAGGAGTTGATGGCATCCATGCGGCCTTCATTTTTGCCAATGGATTCCATTACTTGCAGGGCGGAGTAGGTCAGGTCCAGCTCAACCAGGCGCTCTTTGTTTTGT
>JAIYAV010000283.1 GCA_027488855.1 Saprospiraceae bacterium | reverse complement strand
ATAAAGAATGAGCACAAAGTACACAAAGGCAGCACAAAGGGCACAAAGACAGTCTTTGTGTCCTTTGTGCTGCCTTTGTGTCCTTTGTGCTAAAAAAATGTCGCTTTGGTGCCTAAAAATACAGAACGACTCCTACCAGAGACATTTACACATCCTCCTTTGTGATCCATTTAGGCACATGAATCGGCTGATAATTGCGCATTTTTTCCAACAACGTCTGCGGCTCCCTCGCATCCAGAATCAGCCCCCGATTCTCCATTTTGAGAAACTCATCCGTCACGGCCCGGTCTAAAAAATCCAGCAGGCTATCGTAAAAACTAAGCACATTGAGTATCCCCAACGGCTTTTCGTGCAAGCCCAATTGCGCCCAGGTACACAATTCAAACAACTCATCCAGGGTACCGTAACCACCCGGCATAGCGATCGCCCCATCCGATATTTCGAACATTTTCATTTTGCGCTCGTGCATGGTTTCGGTGTAAAACATTTCCGTCACCCCGGTATGCTCTACTTCTTTTTGGGCCAAAAAATGGGGGATCACCCCAATCACCTTTCCGCCCTTTTCCAATACCGCATCGGCAATAACGCCCATGAGGCCGACTTTTCCACCACCATAAACCAGGGTGATGTTTTCTTGTACCAACAATTCGCCCATTTGGCGGGCTACGTGGGTATATTTTGGGTCGCCACCAGTATTGGCTCCGCAAAAAACGCTTAATGCACGCATGAGTACTTTTTTTGCAAAGAAAAGCAGCTTGGGTTATTCTGTACTGTTTTTTCAAAAAAATAATTTGGATGGAGGTAAATCGTGGAAAAATCAGGATATTTAGTTCAACTGCTACAATGAAAGCACACGGAATCGAATAAAGTCCTACAACTACAAACCATGTCAGCAAGAACATTCCTCCTATACGTCCTTTTTTTGCCCCTGACCCTCCACGCGATTGCGCCCCTGCAAGTGGCCCAACTGAGCTGCGAGTACATCGAAAACCCACTAGGCATCGATGTCTCCCAACCCCGTTTGTCCTGGACCTTTAGCACCACAGCTCGCAACCAAAGCCAGTCCGCTTACGAAATCGTCCTCCATACCGATCAAAAACAATTGGAACAGAACAAAGCAACCACTTGGTCGACTGGCAAAATCAGCTCGGCGCAAAACCTACACATCGAATATACGGGGCCAACCTTGCAATCCTTCACCCGCTACTACTGGAAAGTAAAAGTATACAATCAAAACGGCGAAGCCTCAGAATGGAGCAAAACCGCCTGGTTTGAAACCGCCATGTTGAACTCAAAAGATTGGCAAGCGAGTTGGATCAACGACGGTAGTACTTCCCCCGCTCAGGAAGAAAAATACTACGAAGACGACCCCATGCCCATGTTTCGCAAGCAATTTGCAGTAGGCAAAAAAATCAGCTCAGCGCGTTTGTACATCTGTGGCCTGGGTTACCACGAAGCCTTTTTGAATGGACAAAAAATTGGGGATCATGTGCTGGATCCAGGTTTTACTACCTTTCGCAAACAAGCCTTGTACGTAGTGCATGACGTAACCAGCCAGGTTCAAAAAGGCAATAATGTCTTTGGTGTCCAACTGGGCAATGGCTGGTGGAATCCCTTGCCCTTGCGCCTATTTGGCCGCTGGGATTTGCGCAACTTTCAGGAAACAGGCCGCCCATGCCTGCGTGCCGAAATTCACCTCAGTTACAGTGACGGCAGCAAAGAAATAATCGCCAGCAACGATACTTGGGAGACCGCTCCAAGCTCCATCCTGCGCAACAACGTGTACCTCGGCGAACACCAGGACGCACGCTTGGAACGCTCCTTCAATGAGGTAAAACCCTGGGCCAAAGCCAGCTTGTGCAAAGGCCCCAGTGGTGAGCTAACTGCTCAAATGCAACCACCCATCCGCATCACCAAAACGATCCGTCCGCGCAGTGTCAAGTTGATTGGCAAAGACACTTTTTTGGTGGATATGGGCCAAAACTTCGCAGGAGTGGCCAGTTTCAAAGTCAAGGGGCCAGCCGGGGCCAAAATCACCATGCGCTACGGGGAAGACACCCTGAAAAATGGCCACCTGAACTGGTGGACCACGGTGGCTGGCCAAATCAAGGAAGCATGGCGATTAAGTGGCGGCCCTGGTGCACCCAAAACCGCCTGGCAAATAGATCAGTACATTTTGCGGGGAGATGCCGTGGCAGAAACCTTTACTCCCCGCTTCACCTTTCACGGTTTTCGTTACATCGAGATTGTCGGCTGGCCGGGTAAAGCACCCAGCCTGGATGACATCAATGGCCTGCGCATGAATACGGATTTATCTCCCAATGGCAGCGTTGAATGTTCCAATGTGATGTTCAACCAATTGCATGAAGTCATTCAATGGACTTTTTTGAGCAACGTGTTCAGCGTCCAATCCGATTGTCCAGCCCGGGAAAAAATGGGCTACGGCGCCGATATGGTGGTGAGTTCCGAAGCGTTTTTGTACAACTACAATATGGCTAATTTTTACGGCAAAACTGTGCGCGACTTTGCAAATGAACAACGCCCGGAAGGTGGCATCACCGAAATCGCTCCTTTTACCGGGATTGCCGATCGGGGTTATGGCGATCAGTCGGGGCCATTGGGGTGGCAATTGGGCTTTCCTTTTTTGCAAAAAAAATTGTACGAGTTTTATGGCGACAAACGGGTGATCGAGCAATATTATCCGGCCTTTGAACGGCAAATGACCTTCCTGCAAAGCAAGGCCGTAGGCAACCTCTTCTACTGGGACATCAGCGACCACGAAGCGCTGGACACCAAACCGGAAGCACTCACTGCCGCCGCTTTTTATTACCACCACGCCCTGCTGATGACGGAGTTTTCCGAGATTTTAGGCAAAAAAGAAGCGACCGAAAAATACCAAAAACTGGCCGCCAACATCAAACGCGCCATTGTGAATCACTACCATGTCAATGGCACCGGGCGTTTTGATAATGCCACCCAGTCGGCGCAATTGTTTGCCCTTTGGTACAAAATCACTCCCGACCGCAAGCAAGCGCTGGAGGTGTTGTACCAGGAGTTTCAACGACATAAAATGCACGTTTCCACAGGTATTTTTTCCACCAAATACCTCTTCGACGTGCTGCGGGAAGAAAACCTGAACGAGTGGGCCTACCAGATTGCCAACCAGCGCGATTACCCGGGGTGGGGGGATATGCTCGCCAAAGGGGCAACCACTTTGTGGGAAACCTGGGGCGATCCGGGCTTCACCTACTCGGCCAATCACCCGATGTTTGGCTCCATCGATGAGTGGTTTTACCGCTCGCTGCTGGGCATCAACCCCGCTGCTCCTGGTTTTTCCAAAGTTATCATCAAACCCCAACCTGCCGGGGATTTGAGCTGGGCGAAAGGGGCATATCAGTCTGTGCGTGGGAAAATTGAAAGCGATTGGAAAATTGAGGGCAACACTTTTTCGCTGCGCGTGAAGATTCCAGCGAATGTGCAAGCGGAGGTCTGGATCAAGTGTAAGGAGAATGGCCAGGTGACGGAGAATGGAGTGGTTTTGAGTGGAGTGAAGTATCGGGATGGGTATGCGGTGGTGGAATTGGGATCGGGGGAGTATGACTTTACAGCAGAATATAAATAAAATTTGAGGGCAAAAATTGTTGTGTTGTGTGTTAAAATAAACTATTTTCGATGGTAGTTTAAACAGATACAGACAACCAACTGCCACCTCAAAATTAGAACATATGAAATTATCCTCTTTTTTATTGCTAAGCTGGCTCTTGTTGGCCTGGAATACCCATGACGTCACTCCGAAGGAAGTTCTGATCACCGGAAAAGCCAATGTGGCTACCATCAAAGAAGTGATTTATACGATCCCCCATCGAGGGGTTTTCCATTGGGGGGTCAGAGAAAGTAGCTCAGTTGACGCGCAGGGGAATTTTCAGATAAAAATTCCTTGTGAACAAACATCCACAGTGACCATTTGGGGGGCAGACCAAACTCAAAAGACATTCATTGTTAGTCCAGGGGATCACTTAACGCTAAACCTTGGTTCCGAAAAAGACGAAGATTTTTTTGAAGCAAAAGGCCCAAATGAGGAGGGGCAAAAATTATTCCGGGCCCTGCCTGACCCAAGATTTGTGCAGATCGCCGCGCGCAGGTATTTAAAGGACACGGTCATCAGTGAAATCAAATCCAAAATTGCAGCCCAAAAAGCCAAAGACCTGGAACCCTTTTCTGCCTTGCTCAAAGTCCAAAAAATCACCCCAGCTTTTTTTGAATTGGTCAAAGCCGACCGTGATTGTTATTATGCCGCCATGCAGGCGCAGTTGGTTTGGAGCAAATTGCAAACAACTGATTTGGATAAAATCAAAAGCTTCTCACCTGCGCATAAAGCCTGGTTTGCTGAAACCTTACAGGAATACCCTATCAACAGCAAGAGCCTGATTCGTTCATTTTGGTGGGAGGAATACGCGAACATCTTTCAAGGTGTCTCTATTTTATTGGACAAAGATTTTGATCCAAAGCAAAACGAGGAGCGGTACAAAAACGAATCTGACCATACTATAAAAATGAAGGATGCTTCAAAATGCTTCAGTGGAGAGTTTTTGGAGTATTTCCAATTTTCTTACCTGTATTTTAATTGTTCTCAAAATAATTATGAAAAGGAGTTGATTGCCTTATTCGAGCAATTCAAACAACAATATCCTAAAAGTCCTTTCACCAAATACCTTCAACCTTTAGTCGAGCCTATCGTTGAGTACCACCAGGCTCAAGCGGCAGACTTCTCTGACCAATACAAATTTGTAGAAAACTACGCCAGCCTCAACTCTCTGGAAGAAGCACTCAAGGCATTTAAAGGTAAAAAACTGTACATCGACGTATGGGCAACCTGGTGCGGCCCCTGCAAAGCAGAGTTCGCCCACAAAGCACGCCTTAAAAAGCTGCTGGTAGAAAAAGGCTATGACATCTTGTACATTTCTATTGACAGGCCCGAGCGAGATGAAGCCTGGAAAGGCATGATCAAGTTTTATAAATTGGAAGGTAATCACCTCCGTGTCAACAAGGAATTCGACAATGATTTGAGGAAAATCTTTGACCAAGATGGGGCCATTTCGATTCCTTGGTACCTCATTGTCAACGAGGAAGGCAAGATCGTGAATGCCAAGGCCAAAAAACCTTCCAATTTAAAGGGCTTGGAAGGGCAGTTGTAGGAGAAAAAGGCAATTATTGTAAATCCGAAGTGCGGATAAGTTTGCCTCAAACACAAGGAGGCATTTTATCCGTGCTTCGGATTTTGCAAGCCCTGAACTCATTTTCTACTCAAAAATTCGCCCCACTTCTAACTCTAGCCCCAAACCTGCAAAACGCAACACATCCCCAATTTTTAAAGTATTGAGCTCCTGGTAGCTTCCAGCTATCGGATTGGTGTACACTTCAACGGTATGATTTTTCAAATTGACAATCCATACTTCAGCAATGCCAGCTTCGGCGTACAAAGGCAGTTTGATTTTACGGTCTTTTTGCAGGGTGGTATCGGCCACTTCGATTAAAAAATGTACATCCTCTGGGCGTGGGTGCTGGTGGCGGTATTTATGCGGATGGAAATGAGCAATGGTTAAATCAGGTTCTGGTTCTGAGTAGTTGTCAATATGTAGTGGGTTTTGGCTTTTTACTATCGCTTTTCCGTGTAAAAGAAGCACTAATATCTCATTTAAAGCATCTACAATGCTAGCGTGAAAGCTTTTAATCGGACTCATTTTCAGTATTTCTCCATGGATCAATTCAACGCGGTCGTCTGGCTCAAGTATTCCCACTTCCGCCATTTTGTAATATTCATCTACCGTAAACAGTTTTTTTTGCGTTTGAACGGCCATTTTAAGTTGTTTTTTACAAAGATAAAGCATTTGCTTTTCCCTCACAAGCGCCTTCTTTGAATCAAAGGAAACGGGTTCCCGCACTTCTGGACATTTTGCTCGGAGGACATGAATTGCCTCCAGCTTTAGCTGGTGGGTAAGCAGTGAACTCAAGTTTTTGGGCTTTAGCCCCGGCTTGAAAATTAAATCTTGGGCTAAAGCCCGATCGAGTGGGAGAATCCCAATCCACGCGCTAAAGCACGTGGCAATTCATGTCCTCCGAGTAAAATGTCCAGTTTTGTGGTCTTCTATTGCATAGCTTTTAGCTCAGGGGAATTCATCCTCAAAAACCTCACCCCCACCACAATCAACCACAGCAACCACAGCGTACTCCCAATCAAGCCCGCCAAATCCAGCACTGGAAAACCCGGCATCACCGTCGCAAACAACTCCGTTTGTGCCAAAAAGTAAATGAAGGAAGTGAAATAGCCAAACCAAATCAACCACTTGGGCATCAATTTTAATCGGTCAAACGTATAACTTATACCCAGCGTCCAGATGATGGTAAACAACTGCCCGATGTGTTCACCCAGCACCACGCCGCCGTATTGATGGATGACCTGAAAGGCAATTTTAGCAGCCTCCTTGGCCATCTCATTGCCGTACACGTAGTTGTTTGCCAAAATGGGTACCACAAAAGTCCAGCGCAACAAACCCAACATTTGTACAAGCAGGCTGATTACCCCGATGTAGGTGATCCAGCGCACCAGCGGAAGTTTTGCTTCCAGTTTTAGGCCCAATAACACATAGGCGGGTAAAAGGGGCAAGCCTACCATTGCAAATGTCCACCATGTCCAAATCAAGGCGTTGCCCCCATCATGAAACTTGTTCAAAACAAATCCAATGTCTTGTCGCAAAATCTGCGGGTATTCAAAAGTAATGGACAAAATGGTGTAGGGAATGAACAACAAAATGCCACCGACAATCAATAAAACACCGATGGTTTTTTCGGGCTTAAAAGTTGTACTTTCCATGATTTATTGCTTTTTGGAATTAAAAAAGAAGGAATAACTCAAGCCTGGGGTGGGGTTGATTTGTACATCCTGGTCTTTGGCAATCAGCGCAATTCCCCCAATCCTGAAATTGAGCCCTTCCCAAATCATCCAGCGAAAACCAGCTTCCAAACCCAGTGCGTTTTGATCTTCGTAATCAAGGTTGAGGCCACGTAAGTAAGAGGCACCAGCGTAAAAGGAGGAGGGATTTTCCTTTTGCCCAAGGGGTAAAAACCAGGCCGTTAAACCCACTTTCAGAAACTTTGTCGTGATGTCCGGCTCTAGGTTAGTAACGTAGTATCCTGCATGTACCGAAACACTGTGGTAGCGGTATTCCAAACCAATGGATGGATTGCGAAAAGCGTTGACAATCAATTCGTTGGTGGAAAATCGACTTTGAGCAGAGAGACCACTTGGTGCCAGCATTAGCAGCAACAAGGCAAAGAATAAAATACTTGTGGAAATGATTTTAAATGGTTTCATGTCGTCGTTGTTTTTATTTGACGACACAAAGTTCAGGTGGGACGGGTTAAGAACACTAGACAAATGTCCAAAAGCAAAATGAGTATACAAAAAATGGAAAAAAACAGGTAATCAGCGGATCGTGCTCCGAATGCGACTGAGGTGCCGTGGCGTTACCCCCAACATAGAGGCCAGGTGTTGCAAAGGAATGTGTTGCAATAGGTGGGGTTCTTCACGCAGCATTTTTTCGTAGCGCTGCTCAGCACTCAGCACAATCAGGTCGTGCCGGCTGTTGTCGATGCCACAAACTGCGTTTTCCAACAGGGCAATGTAGAAATCTTTAAATTTGGGGAGTTCGTTGACCAGTTTTTTTAAGGCGGTTTTGCTGATCAAATAAATTTCTCCATCGACTAGGGCCCGTACGGATTCCTGTGCAGGTTTTTCACTCACAAAACTCAAAATCGAAGCAATAAACGTATTTTCGATTGAAACGTAAGTCGTTCGTTCATTGCCATCCACAATGACGAAATATTGGAAAAGGCCACTTTTGATCAAACCTAAATGCCTGCTGGTTTTGCCCTCTTCGATGAAAAAGTCGTTCTTTTTGTACTGCTTTAGCGTGAAAGCATTCAAAACCAGATCGAGTTCTTCATTGACAAAACCGATGGATTCAAAATACTTTTGCAGTTTTTGCATGAGGCATTTTAGTTTTTTCCTACACTCAAATCATAAGATTGAACGTATCCCCTCGAAAATCCTTCAAGGGGATACGTCCTTTTTCCTTATTTCAAATCCTTCAACAGCGCTTCAACCGCTGCTTTCAACTGCTCATCCATACCCTTCGCCGTGTAATCCAGCGAGTTCTCCACGATGATGTCGGGCACAGCCGGGCCCAATTCCTGGTTTTTATCGGTAGCCTTCGTAAACCAGCCCCGGAACGGGAGGCGCACAAAAGAGCCATCAATCAAACCTCGGCCTCCGGTGGAAATCACCGATCCGTTGGTCGTTTGACCCACCAGTTTCCCGATGCCCAGGGTTTTGTAGGCATGCGAAAAAATCTCAGCGTTGGAATAACTGGCTTCATTGCACAAGGCAACCGAAGGTTTCATCCAGGCCGAAAACACCAGACGTTCGCCAGTAGGGTAGTAGTCGCGGAATTTTTTCTTGTCTTTTTCCAGGTCTTCACTGGCCCCGCGCGGGATGGTATAGGCGTGTTGTTTGTAGTTGAGCACAGTCATCAGGTAATCCGCAGTGGAACCACCACCGTTGAACCGTACATCAATCACCAGACCATCTTTGCCATAACCAGCCGCCGTAAATTCCCGTTCGGTTTCTTCAAAACTAGGCATATCCATACCCCGGATGTGGATGTACCCCAGGCGGCCTTTGGACCACTCATCCACCAGTTTTTTCCGATTGTCCACCCATTCATCGTACAGGTTGTTGGCCAGGCTAGAGCTTGGACGAATCACGACTTCGCGGCTTTTGCCGTCAGCACTCAGCACGTTCAGCAATACCTTTTCGTTGACCAGACCATTCAAGTTTTCATAAAAATTGCTGGTTTCGCTATACGTCACCCCATTCACCGCAGTGATGATGTCCCCCACATTGAGCTGGCTGCCTACTTTGCTGGCGGGACTCTCAGGAACAACGCGGTTGATCCGCATGCCTTCTTTCACTGGAGTCATTTCAGCGCCTAACATACCCGTAGCTTCTTGTTGTGTTTCCGCCCGATCAGGGGCAGTCAGGGCCATGTGGCTGGCATTAATTTCCCCGAGTAGGTAGTTGAACATGTCGCGGAAGTCATTGTTGGTGGAGGCATTGACACAACGCTCGCGGTATTTTTGCCTCAGTGCATTCCAGTCGTAGCCGTGCATTTGTGGGTCGTAAAATCCATCGCGGATGGTGCGCCAGGCTTCTTCAAAAATCTGCAAACGCTCGGCGGGATAGTCAATTTTCATTTTGGCAGAGTAGGGGAGACTTTCAGCAGTACCCGACTTGGCATCTACCCTGGAGAAACCACCTTGGCGGCCATAATACACGTATTTGCCTTCCTTATCCATTTGGAGGCCAAAAGGGTTGCTGCCACCTTTGGTTATTTCTTTCAGGTCTTTGCCATCCCACTTGACGCTGTACAAATCGCGGCCACGGGCAGTACTGCTAACAGCGCTGTAAAAGAAGGTTTGACCGTCTTTGGAAATAACCAGTCCAGATTCATCGCCAGGAGAACTGGTGACTTGCACCAAGCGTTCGTGGATGTTTTCAAAGTCGATTTGAATGGGTTTGGGCTCGGCTTTGGCACTGGCTTTACCTGCTCCAGCTCCTGGTGCACCTTCGGCTGGGCCATCCTTTTCTTGCCAATCCTGGCTTACTTTTTCCCAGTCTTCCTTTTTCAACCAAACAAACCATACGTCGGCATTGCGGTTATTGCGGGCAGAAAGGAAGCCCAATTTTGAACCATCCGCACTCCAGAAAGGCTGTGAATCGGTGCGTGGGTGCATGGTGACGTTGACGGGCGGCTTGGAGTTGTCGGCAGCGTGAATGAAGACCTCGTTGTTGAAATAGAGGTCACTGATGGAGTAGGCCAGCCATTTGTTGTCAGGACTCCAGGTGATGCCATTGGCGCCGTCCCAACTGTCAACCAACACTTTTTCATTGCTCAGTTTGCCGTCTCCAGCAATATCGGCTACAATCAAATCGCCTCGACCCCGCACATAAGCAATTTTTTTGCCATCGGAAGAAACCACTGGCGAGGACTCATCATCTTTGGTGGTGGTCAGGCGGATCAATTCGTGTTTGAGCGACTTAAATGGGTTGGGCTCCGCACGATCCGCCGAACGCAGGAGGAAAAATTCAAAATTCCCATCCGCACGGTCAGAACAAAAAACCAGCGAAGTATCGCTCAACCAGGTAGGATTCATATCCCGATTGGGATGTTCAGACACATTGACACTGCGCGTTTTTTCCTTGTCCGCTTCCTTGATGAACACTTCTCCCCGGATCGCATAAGCCATCAGTTTTCCATTGGGAGAAATGGCCAACTCACTACCACCCGTGCTCTGGGTTTTCATTTCGCTGGGGTCAAAACGTTCGTCAGCAGCGATTTGCACGTTGATTTTGCTGCCATTGCCTTTGCCTGCCTTCATCAGGTACAAGTTCATGTCCTTTTCAAAAACGATGGTAGAACCGTCGGTTGAAATGCTGAAATGGCGGATGGCTTCATCCTTAAACGTGGTCAATTGTTCAGGGCTGCCCTGAGCCTGGCCATTTTCATTGATGTTGATCCGGTACAAGTTGTAAGTGCCCGTGGTGGAGCTCAGGAAGTACAAGGTGCGATTGGTTCCCCAACGTGGCAGAATGTCGTTGGTGTCAAACAAAGGCAGCTTGTTGTACTTCTTGTTTTTGGTGTCGTAAATCCAGATTTCACGATTGGCGCTGCCTTTGTAGTCCTCGCGGAAAACCGGATTGATGCTTCCACGTACCAGGGCGATGAAACGGCCATCGGGGGAGTAAGCAGGGTCATACGCTTCAGCGTCCAACAAGCGGGACTCGGTACCACCTGCGGCATTGATGCCATACACTTCCGGGTGGCCGCCGATTTGTCGAAATTCCCGGTTTGTACTGAATACAATTTGGGAATTCGAAGCCCAGCTCATCACGTTGTCGCCAGCCGAATGAAAAGTCAGGCGTTTGGGATTGCCACCCTCGGAAGGCATCACAAACACGTCGTTGTTGCCATACCGTGCGCCCGAAAAAGCAATTTTTTTGCCATCGGGGCTGTAAACCGGCGTACCTTCGTAAGCTTCGTGAATGGTGAGCCGGGTCGCTTTTCCTCCCGTGGATGGCACCGTCCAGATGTCTCCCTGGAAGGAAAAAGAGATTTGAGAACCATCGTTGTTGATCGCTGGATGGCGCAGCAAAAGGTTGGATTGGCCTGAAAGCGCTGTAGAAATGAGCGCCAGGAGTAGCAGTGTACCTAGTTTTTGCATGGTTAGGATGTGAGTGTTTACAATCAGTGTCAGGTGAATGGGAAAATCCCCAGATAATAGACTGCTAATTTAGGCAAGAGCTGCTGATTGTGGGCATTTTTTACCCCGTTGTATCCATGCAGAAAAGGGTAATTGGGCTATTAATTTTGGCGCTTGAGATTCAAAAGTAACGAGATGATGTGCCTATTTCACTATCTCATGCACATTTTGAGGTTTTTCATGATGGTAAGTTCAAAAAGAGAGTTCAAAAAGAGAATTCAAAACAATAATTAGCGGGTTTTAGTTTTAAGGGTACTTCATAAATAGATTTAAGAGAGCGAATTTCTGTAAAAAATTCTTTATCAGGGTGTTGCCAATTGAAATGTGCAGAACTAAGGTGCACATCTCCATATTCTTTTATGGCCAGTGGAATTAAGGATGTGCGATTTTTTATCATTTCTGAGGGATAAATTTGTTCTTTATTTGCCAAACTACTGCTCATGAACTCAAAATAAACAACCCTACGTTTTGGAAAAGCATTGAGCATTCCAGAGCTATGCACCAGCATTAGATCGTGAATAAGTACATCACCTGCTTGCATTTCAATGCTTTGATAAGGCATCTTTTGCAGCTCACAAATTGGCAAATCACTTTTATGGCTTTCAGGGATAATGCGCAAGGCTCCATTTTCATCATTGGCAGCATCTAAATAAATGCCCAACATAAAGGTTTTGCCAACGGATTTATTGGTTACATCTTGATGCCACAATACTGGAGTTTTATCCCCTAATGTTTTAAGTACAGCAAATTCTTGAACAGGAAAAAAGTCTGCGCCACAAATCGCTTCTGCAATAGAAAGCAAAAACGGACTGCCCATTAATTGTAAAAAAATCGCTTCATCTTGGTTGCACAATGTCTCTATACCTGTAATGAATGTCCCTTTTCCCTCAACCGCTATAGACGAAATACCTGGTGCATCGACATCTTTGGCACAGATGCGTTCAATCGCCTCCCGAAGCAATTCGACCACTTCTTGCGGAACAATGTTGGGCAATTTTAAATATCCTTGCTGGAAGAACTGATTCACTTGTTCCTCATTTAGCAAAAACTCAGGTAAGGATGCTAGCATAAGATCGTTGACATTGTGTAGTGGGGCAAAAATAAGTGTTTATTTTCATTCGTCACAATAGTCAGTGGTGCTTTTATCCAGTGTTCTTTGGAGAAAGCGGAGCGCTTTCCGAAAAAGCAGGTTTCGTTTTTATTTTTTCTTGCATATTTGCTGGTAAGTTCAATTGTTCAGACATTGTATGAACAATTTGAGGGTAGGTTTGATAAAACTGCTTGTAAAGGTACAAATTGGTGTAGGAGAAACCGGGCTGGTGCAAGTCTTAACCTTTATTATTCGTATCATGACAACTTCAACAGAACAATACATAAAAATTTATACATGAAAAAGTTGGCACCTGGAACATTGGGGTTGTGTTTGTTTTTCGCTTTGGCCATTTCGCAAGCCAAACAACTACAAAATAATTACCCACCCCTCCGTGAGGGACAAATTAAGTTAAGACAATTTGATGCTGTGTGTGTGTTAGAAAATGAATCAGGAACCTCTGCCAATATAAGTTTTGCTGATTTAGACGGTGACAGGGACCTTGATATTGTGTTAGCCAAAGGCAGGCATTGGCCGCTATTCAATAAAATTCGACTGAATAACGGGAAAGGCGAATTTCCCGAAGCTGTAGACTTAGGGACAAAACCTGATAAGACCTATTCTACAGTTTTAGCAGATTTAGATAAAGACGGAGACTTTGATATTGTAGTAAGCAATGACAACCCTGACGATAAGCTTATCTACTTTAACAATGGAAAAGGTGGTTTTAGCCGGACACAAACTTGGGGTGATCCGAAATGGAACACTAGAAACGCTTCAGTTGCGGACTTAAACAATGACGGGAAACCCGATATTATCGCTGCAAACCGCCAAGGGCCTTCCTATTACTGCCTTAACGATGGGTTTGGCAAATTTTCTGCTCAAGAAACCAGGGTTATTACATCTGAATCTGCTACAACGATAGTTCCTGCCGATTTGAACAATGATGGATTTATGGATTTAGCGGTGCCTCATCGTGATGGCGGGCAAAGCTTTATATTTTACAATGATGGAAAAGGAAACTTCACAGATAAAAAACCATTTGGACCAGCTATTGCCAATGCTCGAACAGGAGCTGCGGCTGATTTGAACAATGATGGATTTATGGATTTAGTAGTGGGTGATGAAGAAGCGGGATCATTTATCTACATCAATGATAAAAAAGGCGGATTGAATGGCCCCATCTCATTTGGTGAAAAACTAATCCCATACTCCATTGTTATCGGCGACCTTAATAATGACAAAAAGCTGGATATAGTAGTTGGATATGAAGCGTCAAAAACTACGGCATATTTTAATACTGGGAATGGGCTGAATTTTACCGCAGTAAAGTTTGGCGACGCTAGGGGAACCGTTTATGGGATGGCGCTCGGCGACATAAACAAAGATGGTTTTCTTGATGTAGGTGTTGCATGCACTGGTGCAAGTAATGTTGTTTATTTTAGCCAGAAATACAAGTGAATAGACAATCAAGCCATTGCCTCCAATAAAAATTCCAGGAAAAGCCGAGCATATTGCATGCTTTTGCGCCTGGAGACGCAGGGATACTGGTACAAATCTGGAAGACTTGTACCAGCGATAACGCGATATTTTTTGGTTGAGGTTGGATGAAGACTTGGACTAGCGGGTCTATTCATTTCGCAGTGAGTACATGGGGTTTGTAACGGATGCTTTAACTGATTGATAACAAACTGTAATAAAGACAACTGCAAACGAAGCAAAACCTACGCCTAAAATTGTCCATGTACTAATTTGAATCCTAAAAGCAAAGCTGCGTAGCCACCATGTTTCCATGATGTACCAGGAAATCGGGATGGCTAACAGAAAAGAAATTAAAACTGTTCCTGTAAATCCACGTGTTAACAGAAAAAACACATCCAGTATGCCAGCACCAAATACTTTACGAATCCCAATTTCTTTGGAACGCAAACTGGCTGTATAAGTAGAAAGACCAAGCAACCCAATCAAGGCTATGAAGATGCTAAGGCCAGAAAATAGCGCAAAGACTTTGCCCATTCGTTCTTCTTTTCGGTAGTTAGATTCAACAACATCGTCAAGAAATCTAAATTGAAAAGGTGAATTAGGGGCTAAATCTTTCCACTTGGCTTCAATTTGTGCAATGGTTTTTGCGTTAGCACTTGGTTTAAGCCTCGCCACCACGTAACTCATCCGGCTGAATATAACTTCATTGCTCTGAATGACCAATGGGGTGATTTTTTCATGCAGCGTTTTATAATGAAAGTCTTTAATGACGCCAATTACAGTAAAGGTAATTCGTTCTCCAGAGCGATACGTCTGCTCAATAAAGGTTATCTTTTTACCTATGGGGTTTGATAGACCAAATGTTTTTACGGCAGATTCGTTTAGAATCACTGAAAGCGAATCATTAGTAGATGCGGAAAACATGTTGCCATCAAGCAACTTAAAGCCCATTGTTTCTGCAAACTCATCTCCAATTTCCATCGTATGCATCGATCTTACTTCAGGAGAAGCTTCTGACTGGTACTGTTGGGGATAAATGCCTCCCATCGAGGGCATCGATAAACTTCCCGCTACCGAAACCACTTGGTTTAGCTGCTTAATTTCTTCCACTAAATGGCGCGTAAATTGAGGCTTCATGTGAAAATCTCCTTCAATTACCAATAGCTCATCCTTGTTAAAACCTAAGTCTTTCTGGCTTATAAACTTTGACTGTTGCAGCATGACCAAGGTGCAAATGATCAAGGTGATCGAAACCCAAAATTGAAAAACTACCAGTCCGCTCCTTATCCATTTACCTTTTGAAGTAGCCGTGAAATTGCCTTTCAATACGCTAACTGGTTTGAAAGAAGACAGTATAAAAGATGGGTAAAGTCCAGATAAAAGCCCTAATGTAATAGTTAACACGATGAACCCAAAAATTGTCTGTAAGGTAAACCTTATTTGTAAGTTCTTTTCTACAAGGAGATTAAAATATGGCAAAGCAACAATGATCAACAAAATGGATAAACCAACTCCCATAAAACTTACGATGAGGGACTCGCTCAAAAATTGAAAGATTAATTGCCGCTTGAACGAACCCAACGCTTTTCTGACCCCAACTTCTCTGGCTCGTTCATGAGAGCGAGCCGTAGCAAGGTTTATGAAATTAATGCAGGCAATGATGAAGATAAGCATCGAGATGGCCATCAGAATTCTGATCAAAATGATGTTGCCACTGGGTTTCATGCCACCAATGTTGTCAGGATCTAAATAAATACCTGTAAGTGGACGCAGGAAGTAGCGAAATCCATTCCCTGCTTTTTTGTAATCAGCCCATGACATTCTATTGGCCTGCTCAAAATCGGCTGCTGCATACAAATCCACCATAGCGGGAAACTTTGATTCAAGCAATGCTGGATTTGACCCTTCTTTCAATTTTAAATAACAATAGGTATCAGGTCGATTAAAATTATCGATATTGAATCGTTCGATCGTGTTAATTGAGATCAATAGGTTGAATGCAAAATGGGTATTCTCTGGTGGGTCTTTACAAATGCCCGTAACCGTAAAAACATCGCCCGACATCTTGATTAATTTTCCCAATGCATCCTCATCTCCAAAATGCCGCCTTGCTGTACTTTCGGTGAGCACCATACTCTTAGGATACAGGAGCATCGTCTTGCGATCGCCCTTCAAGACTTTGAAACTAAAGATGTTGAAAAAATGATTATCAGCGGCATATACACCACTCTCCAGAAAATTTAGCTCACTTTTATCAGAACCTTTGTAAGAAATTCTCATGTCATCGAATGGGCCACAAATGTTTGTCGCCCGCTTTACCTCAGGATAATCCTTAACTAACACACTTGCAAAAGAATGCGGAACACCTGCCTGAATAATCGTTTGATCAGGCTGCTTTAGCTCTAGAACAAGTTTGTGTATTTGTTTAGCGTCGACAAAGTCTTTGTCATATGAAAGTTCACTCTTGACAAATAAAGCAAGCAGAATGCAGCTTGTCATTCCGACTGATAATCCGAGAACATTGATAAGCGTATATCCTTTCTGTCTGATTAAATTGCGGAATGCAACTTTTATATAGTTCTTGAACATCATTGAATTGTTTATGCAGTTATCCGCGCTACTATTTCCTCCCCTTCAAATTCAACAACAAAGAAATAATGTGCGAATACGTATTCTCCTGCGCCGCCAAATCCGTAAACGCATAATCCACCTGTAGCGCAGAAATTTTTAACCCAACCCCAATTCCTGGTCTTGGTGAGAGTACACTTTTCCCCGAAAAAGAACTTTCTTTCTGGAACTGATTCATGCCCAGGCGCAGAAAAACGGTTTGGTTCAAATCCGCCTCAATGCCAATGGCTGGATCAATGCTGAAAGGATCGGAAGATATCAAGGTATTGCGTTTGCCATCGGTAGAAACAATCAGGTCTATCTCTGGAGTAAGCCCAATTTTTTTGAACTGAAAGCGTTGGGCCACGCCCAGAATCAGTTGCGGTTTGGTGGTTTCCAGGCTATTGATGGGTACTTCATTGTTGGTCAACTCCAGGGTTTGTCTTTCTTCTTCCGTAAAATTGAAAGACCAGGCGTTGAAGCTGGTGCTGAGGTCTTTGGCCATGGCGCCAAAGCGGAAATTGCCCCGGCGGTATTGCACACCACCATCCAGGCCAAAACCCCAGGAATTGGCAAAAGGCCCAATCCGTCGGTGGATGACCTTGATGTTGCCACCCCAAAACCATTGGCCCGTCCGAGGGCGACTTTTTTGGGCGTAAGACAAAATTAAAGCATAATCCGCCGCAGAAAACTCACGCAGGTTGTCAAAGTTGACCGTTCCATCACTTTCGTATAGGGTTAAGGTATTCGGAATTTCATCTACCCCAAAACGGATGAAAGAGAGGGCCAACCTCCGTTTGTCATTACTAGTTGGCAGCATCACCCCGATGTAATCAAATTTGCCTACCCCCGCAAACCACTCGGCGTGCATGGCCCCAATTTGAATGCCACTGGCCTCTTCGTTGGCAGCTAGTCCAGCTGGGTTCCATACCCCGGCGGTCACATCGTTGGTTTGTGCCACTACTGCATTGCCCAAGGCCTGCGCTTTTGCACCCACCCCAATGGACAAAAATTCATTGCTGTATTTTTGGGCAAACAAGCTGCCGAAAGAAATGGACAGAAATAAAACCAAAAATGCCTTCATACTTTATTTTTTTTAGCGAAAAGCGAAAAGCGAAAAGCGAAAAGCGAAAAGCGAAAAGCGAAAAGCGAACTTTAGACTCGAAGCGAATTGATTTTTAACAAGTTACAAACTAAGGTGTGATGACCAGCGGCAGAGCCGCCAAAACGTCTGTAGCATTTAGACCATGCAAGGCTGTTAAGGTGCAGAGCACCGGAACAAAAGGCAACAGTTACGGTACTACGTACCTTAACATCTATCTTCGTTCCTTGATCTACAGACGTCTTGGCGGCTCTGCCGCTAGTCGTTAAGCCTAAGATCATCCAATTGCTTGACGACCACCCAATTGCTTGACCATCCAATCGCTTCAAGTCTATTCACTATTCGCAGGTTGTTCTTCACTATTCACGGTTTGTTCTTCACCAATCGCTATTTGCTTTTCACTTTTCACTATTCGTTTTTCACTTTCAAGATCGGGTTGAGGCTCCAATTGTGGTTTGACTTCCGATATTTTTTCGACCGTGCTCAACATTCTTTTGTTGATGACGATGCTGGCATTGAGTTCAAAACCAATCAGGATCGACATCACGTTCATCTGAATCCACAACATCAACACGATGATGGCCCCGATCGAGCCGTATAAACGGTTGTAAGTGTTGAACATGTCCACGTACATGGAAAAAAGAACCGAAGACAGGAGGCACAAAAAAGAAGCCAGCGCTGCACCAGGGGTGAAAAACTTAAAGCGACGAATCATGGCGGCGCCATTGCGGTAAATGAGCGCAATCGATACATAATACAAGGAGATGATCACGATCCAGCGCACGACGTTGAGGGCCAACTCCACCAAGGAGCCCAGATGCAACCAATCGTTGATCATTTTGACAAAAGACTGCCCCAAAATGACCAAAATAACCGAGGCAATCAGCAGCGCACTCAATTGAACCGCAAGCACAATGGCCACCCAGCGCATTTTCCAGGAATTCCACTTGGCAAAATCCTCATAGGTTTTGTCAAAAGAACGCAGTAGGGACAGGATACCATTGGAGCCAAAATAAATGGCAGAGATAAAACCCACCGAGAGCAAGGCAATCCTGGGGTTGTTGGTGATGTCTTCAATGAAGCCGAACAATTGATCCCCCGCGTCGCCCGGCATGATTTTTTGAATCTCTGTTTGCAGGTAAACGTCAAAATTTTCCCCGCCGGGTAGGTAATGCAAAAACGTGCGTTTCAACCAAGGAATCAGGGTGAACAGAGCGATGATCGAGGGAAACAAGGACAAGAAGAAACTATAGGCAATGGAATTGGCGCGAGTAAACAGGTCAAAACGCTGGATTTCCAGGATGAAAAATTTCACCACGTTGTAAATGGAAACGCCAAAAAAGCCCGGAAAAGAGCGGTTTTGCGCCCAACAAACCAACTTGATCCAGAGGGGGTGCCCCCAGAACCATTTTTCCCACTGCTTGAAATCTGGTAATCGTATTTTCACGGCTCAAAAAAGGGTCGAAGTTTTTCAATTAAATAGACCGGTGCATCAATGGTTTTGTTGCTGGTTTTGTCAACAAAACAAAGTCGGACGCTGCCGCCATTGACCAGCTTATTTTTTTCGTTGTAAATTTCAACGTGAAAGGTAATGAATTGATCTGGTAATCGCCGCAAGGCCGTTCGAATTGTCAGCAATTCATCGTAAAAAGCGGGTCGAACATAACGCATTTGCAGCGCCAAAACGGGCATCATTACCCCCAGTTCTTCTTCCATCGCCTTGTACGTCAAACCCAGTGAACGCAGCATTTCTACCCGACCAATCTCGTAGTATTGGGCATAATTCCCGTAGTAAAGGTAGCCCATCTGGTCGGTTTCTCCGTAACGAACGCGCTTTTGAAAATCGTGTGTGTACATAAATTGTGTTGAAGAGTTGAAGCGTTGAAGAGTTGAAGAGTTGAGGCTACCGCAGCGACTTAGACAGTGTCCTTGTCTAAGTCGCTGCGGTAGCCTTAACTCTTCAACTCTTCAACTTTTCAACTTTTAAACTTTATTTCGCCCTTTCCATCGGGCAAGTCATACAATGCGAACCACCCCTTGCTCGGGACAATTCATTGGAAGGCAAGGTGATGATGGTGTTTTCGATGGTCTCGGGGTCAAGTTCACCAGCCCGATAAGCCGCCAAAAAATCGCGGGCATGCAGGATGCTGTAGCCCGCTTTTTGGAAGGCTTGTTCGGTTACTGGGTTTCGGTCATAAGTGAGGGCGACCCCAGGCTTGAGGGCGACTAGATTGCAGCCATCCGTCCATTGCTCGCGCTCCTGGTAAGGCGAAATTCCGTTGCCGCTGTAAATGAATTTCATCTCCGGGTCAATCTCGGAGCGGATAAAATTGTGCACCGAAGGGTAGTATTCAGTGCTTCCGTTGGCACGGTACAACTCCACGGTAGAACTAATTCCATCCACCACCAGTGGTTTGTACGCCACAATATGATGCCGGTTGATTTGGGTAAAAACGGTATCCACGTGCATGTAGGAGCGATCGTTGGGGATGTTTACCAAGGCCACGTTGTTGATCACGCCTTTTTCAAACAGCACCTTGGTCAAGGACATGATCCCGTGGCGGGTGGTGCGTTCGCTACAACCGATCAAAAGGTAATCGGGGCTTAGAATCATCATGTCTCCGCCCTCAATGGAAACGTATTCCCCTTTGCGAGAGGGAGGGAATTTGTCTATGTCGTTGAGATTGATGAGTTTTCCTTCGTCATATCGACCTTTGAACAAAGGGTGGCACCGAAAAATAAAGCGGGTGAGGTGGTTCTCCCGATGGCGGGCTTCCTTGGCAGCTTTGGTGATGATCACGTGATCGTTGACGGCTACGGCAATGTCCCGGGTAAAAATAAAGTTCGGGATGGGGTCAAAAAGGATGTAGTCTTCAGGGGCATAATACCCGCTGATTAGTACTTTGGTCAACTCACTGGGCGGCAGACCATTCAAAAAATCCAGGGCGGAATGGGGCAATTCTTCATAATCGGCAATTTCTGCCAACATACTTTGCCGGTTTTCCGCGTCCGCGATTAGGGACTCCAGCAGCAATTGCTCCGTTTCATGCACCCGGTCATTGCCTACAAAGGCACGCAGCACTGCCGTAAATACATCATGCTCTTCCTGCATCTGAGGCAAAAAAACGATGTCATCGAAGAGCAGTTCTTCCGATCGTTTGGGCGATACCCGGGCGATGCCTTCATCAGGGCGATGCACGATTACACGTTGCAATCGGCCAATTTCATTGTTCACTTGCATAGACAATCAGAGGTTATGGGCTTTTTTAAACAGGAATTGAACTAGTCCTGCATTAATTTTTGTTGTAAATGTAATTCTTCCTTATTTTGTAGACAATAATTTTACTTTGGATGTATCCTCGCAACCATCTCAACACACTTGTCGTATTATGTCAAACGGATTTCTAAAAGACTTTAAATCGCTCTTCATCGTACCCGAAGAAGAAAGCGCGAAGCCAGAACCAAAGGCTACCTCCACTACTAAACCCAGTGCAGATAGCAAAACGCCGATGACCCAGCCTAAAGAGGCGGTTTCGGATACCCCTTCGCCAGGTAAGGTGAACGATAAATTCCTGAATGTGCTTTTTTCGGCCATCGAAAAAAACAACCAGGAAGGTTTTGATTACCTGGAGTTTCGGAATTCCCTGCAATCATTGAAAGAAATGAACATGGACGAAGCGACCCGCTTTAAATCAGCGATGGCGATGGCCAAATCCATGGGGGCTTCGATGGCTACGATTGTAACTTCTGGTCAGCAATATTTGCAAGTGCTCAAAACGGAGCAAGGCAAGTTTGACGAGGCCATGAAAAACCAACGTTCCCAGCAAATTGGCAACAAGGAGCAGCAAATGGAAGAATTTTCCAACGCGATTAAAGCCAAGGAAGAAGAAATAAAAAAATTGCAGCAGGAAATTGAACAAACCAAGCAGAAATATGTAGAACTTTCGCAGCAAATCAAAGATGCGAACCGACACATTGAATCCACTAAAAATGATTTTGTAGCTTCCTACGAATCATTGGTGGGCCAAATTCAGGGTGACCTGAGTAAAATTCAAGAATACATGAAATAGTTTGGTGGGTGGAAGTTTTTCCCATAATAGATGGAAATTTTCCCCATCAATCACAAATCTTATTTTTTATGTCTGAGCAATTGAAGCCAAAATCATTCTGGAGCAGACCAGAGGGAAAAACCGGCGCAATTTTTTTAATCGGGATTGGCGCATTAGCGGTGATGGGCTTTATGGCCATTTTGCCAGTACTAGGTGCTATCCTCAGCAATACGATCAATTTAGCCGTTGCGGTTACGGTATTGGTGGCCTTGTTGTACATGGTTTTGGACAACCGTACCCGTACCTTGGTATGGTACATGTACAAAAGTGTGATGCGCTGGATTACGGGCCTGTTTGTACAAATTGACCCCATCGCGATCCTGAAAGGTTATGTTGATCATTTGCGTAAAAACCTGCATGACATGGAGCGTCAGATCAATCGCTTGCGTGGCCAAATGCACAAATTGCGCGAAATCATCAAAAACAACCAAAAAGAAATTAAAAGCAATCTCCTCTTGGCCAGCGAAGCCAAAAATAAAAAGGATGATGCTTCGATGATTCTTAAAACCCGCAAAGCGGGGCGCTTGCAGGAATCCAATGTGCGCCTGGAAGAACTGGATCGCAAAATGGAGGTCATGTACCGGGTATTGACCAAAATGCGGGAAAACTCCTACATCCTAGCCGAGGATATTCAGGATCAGGTAATGGTCAAGGAACAGGAGCAAAAGGCCATCCATGCCAGCAACAACGCCATGAAATCGGCCATGAGCATCATCAGTGGTGATCCCGACAAACGCGCCATGTTCGACGCAGCGATGGATGCCATCACCGAGGATGTAGCCAATAAAGTGGGTGAAATGGAAAACTTCATGCAGATGTCATCCAAGTTCATGGAATCGATCGACTTGCAGAATGGAGTGTTTGAAGAAGAAGGCCTGAAAATGCTGGAAAAATGGGAACAGGATGGGGTTTCACTGCTCTTGGGGGAAGAAAAAGAAAACATTCTTACCCTAGCCAACGATGACAATCAGGTATTGGATCTGAACAAACCCATGAAAGAACCCATCCGGGAAATGGGACATAAGAATCAATACGATACTTTTTTTGAAGCAGAGTAGAAAGTGAAAAGTGAAAAGTGAAAAGTGAAAAACAGGCACCACATTTGGATTTCACCATTTTGTATATTTTTTTCACTTTTCACTTTTCACTTTTCACTTTTCACTTTTCACTTTTCACTTGCCGCTGCTGCTCCCTCCGTCACCGGTTTTTTATCCTTAATGAAAAAGCGACGATCCAAAACGGATTGCAAGCGATAAGAAAGGGTAATTCCTCCTACCGAGTACCAATCGTTGTACTCAGGATTCGCTGATTGGCTGATCCCATCCAGATAGTCATTGAAAACGGGGTTCAAGCCAAATTCGCCACCGATCGTCCAGCGCTCATTCAAATCGATTTTGATGCCCCCTCCAAATGGAATGGTGAACACCACCGAGCGTTGATTTTGTTTGTCTTCAGCAATCAATGCATCATAACGAGCGCCCAGGTTTGGATTAAAAAAAGTGTTCGTCTTGATGAGGCTCAAACCCGCTCCAGCGTACAGATAGAGGCTGAATTTCTTTTGGAACCCATTGGCCACGCTCCAGCGCTTGTGATTCATAAAGTCATACTCTGTACGTGCGGTCAGCTCCGTTAAAGAGGTCGTAAAACTAAAACCTCGTCCGATGCGGTCAGTTCCTTCCCAGTCCAGGTCATTGCCTTTGAGCTTTCCCTGGTTTAAGTTAAAACGCCAGCTGAGGTTATTGCTCGAATACAGACGGTAAAAAGCTCCGAAATTGAAGCAGGACGCGCTAAGGTCATAATCCCCATTTTTGACAATGTCGCCAGCGTAGTTGCTTACTCCCAGCAAAATTCCGGCTTCGCTTGGAAATTTGTAGGGGTTGCCCATTGTTGATTGAGCGCAAAGTGGAAAATAGGCTGCAAAAAGCAGCACAAACAGGCTAGAAAAGTAAAGCTGTTTCATGAGTATAATTTGTTAGGTAGAAAAATGCAATGCGTGAGGGAAAAAAATTCCTGGTGTCGCAAAAAGAAAATTGCTGAATGGAAGGATGAAATAGTGACGGGAATAGAAAACACTAACTGTGTTTGAAGTATATCTAGCGCTAAATTACATTTTTTTATCATCAATGCAACACTATTTTATTTATTTTATTCGTTTAGGGTGGCATGAAAAAATGGAATCTGATCATTGGTACCTTATTGCTGTGTGCAAATTTCGCCTTGGGCCAATCCTACAATACTGCCTTGGGTTTGCGGATGGGCACCGAATGGGGGCTCACCATGCGGCAGCGTTTTTATAAAAATTACGCTGCAGAGCTACTGCTTCAATCCAGCCTGCAAAGGGAAGAAACCCAGTTGACTTTTTTAGGCCTTATCCATAAACCAATATGGACGCGTCGCCTGAACTTTTATTACGGCGCAGGATTT
>JAIYAV010000377.1 GCA_027488855.1 Saprospiraceae bacterium | reverse complement strand
TGACGGAATCTTTGCGCAAACAAGTACCGGAACCTCGGGTGTACAGCGCCACAAATTTGCCAGCTTGTGAGGGTGTAAATACGCCAGCGGCAGTGATGCGTCCTTGGGGATTGCTCCAGGTTCCCCCCGTTGGTTGAGCTGGAAGATTGAGCGCTGGAGTATTGATACACACCGCAGTATCGTTGGGCAAAATGAGCTGTTCAGGAGCGATGACGCGGATGGTCATCGTGTCAAAATTGGTACAACCCGTTGATGGGTCGGTGTAAGTGTAGCGCAGTTTGAAAGTCCCCAAACCCATGGGGGTGAACACACCTACTTCGGTGACCTGGGTTGCGCCACTCCATTTGCCGCCAGTTGGAGTCGGCATCAGGGTGACGGGAATAGGTTGGTTGCACAATTCTATGTCCGCTCCAGCATTCACCACCGGGAGTGGTTTGATGTCAACAATCACCTGGGCGGTATCACCGCAGCCATTCGCGGCGATACCCGTGAGGATGTAAGTTGTACGTTGTTTTGGGGATGCTTTGACTACGGCTTGATTGTTTCTGTTTAACCCAGTACTTGGCGACCAAGAATAGGTACTGGCACCCGAACCAGTCAGGGTAATGGAATCTCCCAAACAGATGACCGCAGGTGAGGGGGTGATTTTTGTATCTCCCGTTTGCCGGATTATGGCATCTGTCGTCGCTTGGTTTACGCAAGTATTGATGTCGGTAATTTTTACCGTATAGGTACCCAGATTGGTCAAAGAAATGCCATTGATAACGGGATTCTGTAGGGTAGATGTAAATCCACCCGGTCCAGTCCATTCGTATTTGAGGCCTACTCCATTGCTACTGGCTTTTAGCTCCAAAGTATCGCCAGTACAAAGTGGCCCATTGTTCATGGCGCTGATAGAAGGGATGGCAAATACATCAAAGGTGTCTTTTTGAGTATAAGGGCCACAGGCGTTTTGAGCCTGGACGGTCACAATGTAGCGACCAGGCATATTGTACTGAACATTGCCGGGCAAACCAACATTGGCTGTGCTGGGATTTCCGCCCGGAAAATCCCACTTGATATCCGTGATTGGACTGTAACAATCATTGGTTGTAAAAACCGGGGAGATCGTACCAGTCCCACAAAAATCTTTGGCTTTACTAAGTTGGCCAGTAGGAGGGGCTGCAACAGTAATTTTTTGGGTAATTGTATTGCTGCTACATTGATTGGTAACGGTTAAAGACAGCGTGTATTCGCCTGAGCCATTAAAAGAAAAGACCGGAGATGGGGCACTGGCATTCCCGCTGACAAAGGATACATTTCCGGAACTGGGTAAACATTTTGAACCATCGAAGGTGCTTGCCCAAAGGTAAGTGGCGGGCTGGCAGTTGTTTAGGGTATTGGAGGTGTTGGTTGTGGTAACCACCAAAGGGCCGCATCCACTACTTTTATCCAGGGTAAAGGTAGCCTGAGGTTGAGCCAGGACGCAGATTTGTACCTTGCTGCTGTCTTCGCAGCCTCTGTTGTCTTGGTAATGATACGTAACCGTAAAAACCCCTGCGCTAGGTGACCGAAAAACGCCACTGGAACTGACGTGTGGACCCGACCAGCGACCATTTCCACCACCACCACTCGCAGGTGAACCTACCAGCGTCAAGTCTGTTCCAACACAGGTAGTCTGGGGTGGCCCGGCATTCACAATAGGAAGGGGCTTCACTTCCACACGTACGGTATCATAATTGACACAATTGTTTGCATCGGTGCCTGTCAAGATATACGTATAGTTGCCTAAGGCCGGGGGAGTGACCATTACACTGGGCCCAGTGGTGGTGTTGATGTGCTGGTTGGGCGACCAGGTATAGGTTACTGCACCACTGGCCGTCAGGGTAACGGATTTTCCGATACAAACTTCCGGGTTATCAGGTTGAATGCGTACAGGGGGCAAGGTATAGACCACGACATTGACCTTGGTCTTGGTGGTACAGCCCGAGATGCGGTCGGTGACCAACAGGTTGTAATCCCCACTGGCGTTGAGTTGTACATTGGGGATTTGGGGATTGGGCAAAGAGGAGGTGAAACCATTCGGCCCTGTCCAGGCAAACCTCAAACCAACGGTATCTTTTACGGTAAAGGTCAGGGTTTTGCCAATACAAATGGGGCTGTTGGTGGTGATTTGCGGCACATCCGGGGATTTATATACCCGGAAGGTTCGGGTAGTAATAGTCGGGCCGCAGGTGTTTTGGGTGGTTAGACTGACCGTGTATAACCCTGGATTGTTGTACGTAATGTTGCCCGGCGACAGGCCAGTACCCGTACTCGGACTTCCACCCGGAAAACTCCAGGTATAGGTCGGATTGTTGTAACAGATTGCCCTGGCTTCAATATTGGGCTGGAAAGTGGCTCCATCGCAAAAGTCCGAAATCCCTTGGATGATGGAAACGGCTGGGCTACCTACTTTAATGGTGTCGCTGAAGGTGCTGGTTCCACAACGGTTGGTCACCACCAAAGTCACCAGGTATACTCCCGCTGAATCAAACCGAATGCGGGAAGTATCTTTGGCCGTACTGTCACGCCGACCAGGGGTGAAAGTAAATTTGCCATTGCGGTTACACTCTGAGCCTAAAAACGTAACCCGCCAGCGGTAATTGGTGGTGTCACAAGAGCTACGGGTATTGGACTGGTTGACGAGGTCAACTGTTAAAGGGGAACAGCCAAAACTGGTGCTTTTTTGGTATTTGGCTACAGGATTGGGGACGATGCAGACGGTTTTTTCGATGGTGTCGGGGGGGCAGATGGTATTCAGATTGTTCTGTACTGTAAGTCTAATTTTATAAACACCTGGCTGGTTAAAACTGGCGGAGAAGCTTGAACTTGTAATCAAAGAACCAATTTTCGTTCCTTTTGTGAGTGTGTAAGTATTAGGAGTAATAATCCACCTTGATCTCAAAGAATCACTACATGTTTTGTCATCAACGGCTACTCCTCGTATGCTTGTATTTATAAAATCGAGTTCTTTGCCAATACATGCAATACTATCTGGTGATATTTTAAAACCTGCTCTTGGTTCTGAATTTAGCCTGACAGGACTGATCGTTCTTGATGTTGTTCCACAAGCATTTCTGGCCGCAACATAAATCTGATAGGAATTTAGGTCAGTATTTTGCTCTGTTCTTGAAATAATTCCGCAAGAGTTTTTAGTGAAATCATAGAATAATTGCTTAGTAGGATCGAAAGGTATTGAGTCACTACCATCATTTACGCGTAAAATATATTTCGTGTCAGCTGAATTTAATTCAGTTTTAGTAACAAGAATTTCGTGTTTGTAAGGTACACAGAAAGAAGCACTATTCTTTAAATCAATAGCAAGGCCAGGCAATGATCCATTGAAAAGGCCATAAGTTTTTTCAGTTATACAACCATTATTGCCTTTAACTTTGAATTTTATTTCATATGAACCATTATTTAAATATGTATGCTCGAAATCAGAATCAAAAGTTTCTAAGGAATCTATTTTTGTTTTATCCCCCCAATCAATAATATAAAGCTGGTTTGATGCAGGGTTGGTTCCGTTTTTTACAGTAAGTAAACTATTGTCGCAACGTACAAATGGACTTCTTTTTGGGTCTACATCTATCAAAATCGGATCAGGAACTTGGTCAATCTGGACTGTTTGAGTTGTGCTTATCATTCCACATCCACCACCGCTAATAGTCAATCGTACAGTGAAGGCTTTTTTACTACTTCCAAAAGAATTATACGTGTGTTCAGGTGTTTCTAGGTCTGATTTAGTTCCATCTCCAAAGTCCCATTCATACTTAAAAGCTCCAGATGTATCAGGCTTAAAGAATACTTTATTGCAATTTACAACAGTAGCTTTAAACGTCGCCTTACAAGCCTGCGCGTAAGCGCCTACCACTGTACACAAAGCGAACAAGCCAATAAAAAAAATGCGAAGGGCTTTCATCTTGATAAAAGATTAGAGGTTGAGGTAAAAAACAGCGATCTGGAGCAGGGGTACTCAAAAGAAATTATTACAGTCCATCAAGGGGCTGGTGCCTTTGGGGATTCGCCCGTTGCGAAGGCGCGGATTACAAAACAGGTTTGCGTCAGGAAAACGCAGGCGGTAAGTCAGTTCAAAAACGCCCCCGGTTTGGTTGGAAATGCCTCCAATATTGAAGTCATAACTTAGTCCCAAATCCCCTAGGGTTTCGCTGCCTTGTTTGAACACAAAGCCGGCATTGAGAATCAAGGCGTTGATGTCTTTGCTAAAATTGGGGTTTTCTTGGTGTTGGAAGAAACCACCGAAGTAGAGCGGAGAGGGCGTTTGGAGGTACAAACCCCAATCAAAAAGCCGGGTGACCCCTTGATTTTTAACCCATTCCCCCTGGTATTCGTACTTCATGTAGGGTAGTAGGAAAAAGCGTTTGTTGAAGCTTCTTCGACTGTCACTAAATCCGTAGTTATCCCTTTTGACTTTGTATTCAACAAAGGGAATTTCCAAAGCAGCATGGAATGAAAAACGCAGCGGAACGGTATTTTGGATGCCATTAAAAGATTGGATAGGTCGAAGCAAATGAAAAAAACTGCCTCCAAATGCACTGCGAAAAGGGGTATGTTTGAAACGAAAATGTTTCCATTCCTGTCGCCACAAAAAACCTGCATCTACATCAGGATACCCGAAAGACTGCAAACCGACAGCCGCGCCAGTACTGCGTACAATGCCATAAATGGGGTCCAATTGATCAGAAAACACCAGCCGATCCCAATCGATACTTTTACTGGTAAATCCGGCCCGAATGCCGAAGTGGATATTGGCCCGTTCAAAAAGGCTTTTGGCGCCTCCCCGGTTGTCGGGAAAGCGCAGTGCATAGGCATAGGTCAGCGAAAAAGCATTGGTTTGTAGCGCAGCCTCCCCCTCGTCATCATGCAATACATTGAAACCCAGTCCACCACCGATGCAGGGAACCTGGAAATCGCCAGCAACGGCGTAAGTCGTGAAATGCCCACTGATGCTAGGCCATTGTTTGCGGTAGCCAATGTTGGTAACCGAACCCCTTTCAATTCCTACAAAGGCAGGATTTAGAAAGGTGCGCATGTTGAAGAACTGAGAGAAAACAGCATCCTGGGCAGATAAATTGGTAACAAAAATAGAGGAGCACAATAAAAGGAATACGAAGTTTAGGTTTCTCATGTTTTTCGGGTCTAGGCGTTTATTAGACGCTTTAAATATACAAATCAAAGATAAGAAACTTTGCTATATCGAGCAGGCGAATTCATTTATTTTATAGACAAAAAAACAGCTTTTCCCTCTTGATGGAATATGAAATAAATATTGTTCTTTGGATGAAAAATTAAAAATTAGTTGATTGTAAATTAATTGGACTTTTTTTTTCCTTCAGGTGTTTTTTAATAAAGAAAGGAAACTTTAATCTATAAAACATCGTTATATCTCCGTAAGATTATATCTTGAACAATCAGGCCAAAATATGTCTTGCACAATCAACCCAAAGACTGAAAAACATGCAAACGTTTATCTTTTGCTGCGCTTTCTTTTTTGCAATAGGAGTTTCGGCTCAAACTATTGCCGAAGGGACTGAAAGTGAAACTTTTCAACAACAGTTAACAGCATACCAAAATTGGCTGACCGAAAGTGGGTTGGGTAATTTTATTGGACTGGAAAGTAGATATTGTTCTAAAGAAAGCGCTCTGACGCACCTGGCTCTATACTTCAAAAACAACAACCCTAGTTTGATTGAACCAACCTGGAATCGATTAAAGCAGCATTTTGAAAAGGTGAATCAGGACAAAATAGAGCGAATTTTACACCACAAGCTGTGCCTTTTTTTTGAAGTATCTGATCAGGAGGCAAACATTCACATTCACTGGAGATACGATCTAAGCAATGCTTCACCTTTAGAAGTTGATATCTATTATGATGCGATGAAAAATGAAGTAGTGCTTGAGGAACAAAAAAAGACATTACTTGGTGCATCAGCCCAATTGGATCAGGCTGAATTGTTGGCTTTCAACCGCCTTGAGGTTGCCAAAACGACGCCATTGGTCTTTACTTTTACCCGCAACCAACTCAGCAGAATCCTGAACGCCTCGCCTCCCAACCCAACCATGGACAAACGCCTGCTGTTCCAAAAAATCTATGGCTTTTTGCTTAATTTACATCCAAAAAAGCCTTCTCAGTATGGGCGGATTCCAGAAATTTTTCTGCGTGATTCCATAAAAGAACTACGTTTGGATGCTAAAAACCTGGAAAAAGTAGTTTTAAGGGATGAGAGTCCAGGCTTTTGGTGTAGGCTATTGCGATTGGATCAACTACCCGGAAGGACATGTATTCCCCGTGAAATGCTTACTTATCGGGTTGTATTTGATGAAAGAGCCTTGATCGATGGCAGAATCACCTTGAGGGTATACCTAGACTTTAAAATGACCAGTGGATTGACCACGGGCGATGCTGCTTACAGAGCATATCATGAAGAAAAGAAAAAAAAGTTCGATGAATATTGTGAGCGTTTCAAAATGGCAATGCACCATTTTTTACTCAATGGATAAACCTAAAACCGATGGAAATACGGCAAATAAAACAGAATGTAGCTGAGAATAAACTACAGGAGGCTTGTGAAGCCTTGACCACAGCCCTTGAGAATCAGAATGACGATGCGTTGTTCAATCAGGGAATTGCACTACAGGCTCGCCTAGAGCAATTGGAAAAAGACATCCACGCTGGAACCTTGGATTACGGGGATTATGTCCGGATGAAAAACATGTTGTCTTATGCGCTTTTGGATTTGATCGATCGCGCCGATCCAGAGAGTTCAGCAGGAACATCATTCGCCAATATGAAAGGTGGAAAGGGTATGTCAGAGTTGCGCATCAAATGGATCCTGATGATTATGCTGGCTATTGCCAAGTTCGTATTGTTAGTGTTTCTAATTGTTTTGTGGCAATCTGGTGGTTTTTCCAAGCAAGAATTTTATAATTTATTGGGCATTCTCGTGCCAATTTTTGCCACGTACTTATATGTCGCGGTCAAAAATATCGTCAAGGACGAAAATCAGTTGATCAACCGACGGCGACGTAGCAGCCGAATACTGACGCTCGCCTTTTTTTTACTGACCGCTTATGTCGTCGTTTTGGCCAGTATTGTTTATTTTTATTTACTTGATAGTGCAGTGACATTCACACAATTGACAATAGGATTAACTGCGGCGGAAGCATTCCTTGGTGTGATGTTAGGAGAAGTCATTTATGGAATTTATCAAAAAGAAGACTCATGATTCTAAATCTACTATTTAACGTTTGGTTGGCATTATGGGCGCTCAATTTTGGTTTAGCGTCAGAGGAGTTACCAACGCCACAGCCAACAAGTTTGGATTGTAAAGGCAAGAAATATGCGCTCATTTTTGCGCTAGCCGATTATGGGCAGCGTGGGCAAGCCTGGACTCCCCTGCAACACCCAATCGAAAATGGACGCAAAATGGCCTCCCTACTTAGTACAATGTACGACTTTAAAGTAGATCTGATAATCAATGCAAACGGAGCACAAATCCGTCAGAAATTTGCGGAATACCAGAATAAGACCTACGGAGAAAATGACCAATTGTTGATTTACTACCTTGGACATGGCGCGGAATCCCCTCAAAAAGATGGCTACCTGGTTCCGATTGACGGGAGTAGCCCCAATGCCGGTTCGTATTATCTTAATACTTTGATTCCGTTGACTCAAATCCGTGACTATGTGCTCAATATGAACAATTGTCGGCATGTCTTGTTGATGCTGGATGCTTGTTTTAGTGGACATATTTTAGATGCAACTGGGCCGCGTCAACAATTTGGATCAGGTGAGCGATGGATAAAGGAAGCCTGGGTGTGCAATTACCTGAAATATCCTTCTAAATTGTGCATCAGCTCGTCCAACGCCTATGCTTACGATGATTCGAATTTCACAAATAAATTTTTGGAAGTTTTAAACAACAACAATACTCCTGGAGAATCCCTTACTTTCACCGGGCTATGGTCTTATCTGGAAAAGACTTATCCATTGCCTGTGCGAGGTAGTTTTATTGAAGCTGACTTGTACAAACAGGATTTTTTATTCACCCGCAACAACTATGCGGGTAAAGACAGTGATGGCGATACAACACCGGATCACTTGGACAAATGCCCAACTATTGCTGGGGAGCCACGTTTTGGTGGGTGCCAGGATCGTGATAAGGATGGGATTCCAGACCCCATAGATTATTGTCCTGATGAGTACGGCCCAGGAAATGGTTGCCCACGTGGTAGCATTAGCGAGGAACCATCGCCACCACCACCGCCACGCATGGCTTTTTTGCGGGGAAGTGTGTACGAGATAGGCAAAACCGTGCCCCGTGATGACCGCCCCGCTTCTCCAACTAAAACCGAAGTGGTACAAAATCTTTTTATCAGCAAATACGAGGTTACTTTCAAGGAATTTGATGCTTTTTGTCGAGATACCAAAAGACCAGAGCCAAGTGATTATGGCTGGGGTCGTGGTGACCGCCCGGTGATCGGTATCGATTGGTATGATGCCGTTCAGTATTGCAACTGGAAAAGTGAGCAAGAAGGTTTGCCCAAAGTGTACAACCTCAATACGAACAATTGGTCGGATGATCAAAATTTTAACCCACAGGATAGCAAAAGATGGAAAGTTCATATCGACCATTCAGCCAAAGGATACAGGTTGCTGACCGAGGCAGAGTGGGAGTATGCTGCAAGAGAAGGGGGGCGCGTGATTTTATATGGCAATGGCAAAAGTATTGCGAGTGGCAATGAAATCAATTTTGACAACCAAAATCAGCATTGCCCCAGCCCTTATTGTTTGCCGACATTACTGGAGACTCGCAAAATGACTCTGCCCGTAGGCAGTTTCAAACCCAATGCCCTGGGGCTATTTGACATGAGTGGCAATGTAGCGGAATGGTGCGAAGACTGGTATGTTCCTTATGTGCAAAACCCTGCTGAAAATCGTAATTTTGGGTCTCAAAGAGTATATCGTGGAGGTTCTTGGTTTTCTACTTATGATGGCTGTATGACTACCAACAGAAGTGGTTTTAGTGCGAGCTTTAAGAACGACATGATTGGATTTCGGATTGCTCGCAGGGTAGATTAGGAAAGAGTATTGTAGATCGTATACTCCACTCTGCCAAGTTTTGCGGAAGTATGTGAGCCCCCCAGCGTCCTAAAGGATTTGCCTCAAACTCAATGCGCAAAACTTGGTGGTGTGAAGTATCAATGCTTTATTCTACTTTTTGCAGCACAAATCGGATGGGGTTGATGTCGCCATTTGAGATGCTTTTGGTTTCTTCTTTGTAGCCTGATTTTCTAGCAATTATATTTATTCTTTGCCCAAATTGGCCCCAGTCAATAGGAACCGTGCAATCGGTCGTTCCGAATGATTTTCCGTCAATTTCTACAGATGCGCCAGGCGGATCTGACGTTATGTTGATGTTCGTTTTTCCGTCCATGGGGATCGGTGTCCCTTTTTTTTCCATCAAAACCTTTAGCAATTTAGGATTCTTTGTAGCTAGATCACGATTCGGGAAAATGGCATCAGCAGCGACGACTAAGTTCTTGTTCTGAGGAATGTATCCCTCCATCTCAACTCTGAAACTAATGGTTGTTGATTTTTTGTCTTCCAAGGGGAGTACCTGGATTTTGGTTGGAGTTTCGCCAATGAACTCCCCTGTTTCCGCTAAAGAAACAGATGCAGCAGTAGGTGTGGTTAACACTTGGTAGGCAGCATAATATTTTTTAGGCTCTAAGCTGAAGTTTAAGTTGTCTGCGTTGGTTCT
>JAIYAV010000378.1 GCA_027488855.1 Saprospiraceae bacterium | reverse complement strand
GCAGGGTCGATTGGTTCTATTTTTAAACCATTTTGGATTGGGCTGCGCCCAATCGTTTTTAATAACCGCGACGACGCGACGGCGCGACGATTCATTTGGCTGCGCCAAATGCGCGACGTTAGACGACGAAAAGGTGTGCGAAGCACACTTTCCGTCGCGTCGTCGCGTCGTCGCGGTTATTAAAAAACAAGCAGCGAAGCTGCTTCAACGAATAAAACTAGAACCAATTGCCCCTGCGCAAGGGGGGCGACAAGAGGGTACCCGCAAGGGTTGCCCGTACGAGATGCGGGCCGATTACCGCATCAGCCAAGTATACGCCCCAGCAAATTCACTGGCCCAAAAAGCCTCATTGTGCTTGCCATCCTTAGGCAAAGCAGTATACAATCGTCGTTTGTTAAATCCAGCCTCTTGGAGTACCTTAGCCATCCGTTGCATCGGCTCAACCATTTCGACCTGGCCTTCCAGTGCCCCAGTGAAAAGATAAATTTTGAGTTTTTTAGCCAGTGGCCCTTTCTTTTTTGCCAATTCAAAAGCTGCTTCAGAATGCCAGAAGGAAGCAGAAAACACACCAGCGCGTCCAAATACCTGAGGGTACTCCAAGGCCGCATAAAAAGCAATCAAACCACCCATTGAAGACCCAATTACGGCAGTGGATTCAGGCCCTTTGAGCGTACGGAAGTGCTGATCGACATAAGGTTTCAGGGTTTCAACCATAAATTTGGTGTACGCTACCCCTTCGCCCTTGCCAAAGCGGGGATGATCCCAGGGGGCGTATTCGGTCATGCGTTTTTCGGCTCCGTTGTCGATGCCGATTACGATACAACTGCGTTTGAGGGTGCTGTCCAGGTGGTTGAGGGTTTCATCGATGCGCCATTCTCCGGCAAAACTGGTTTTGGCATCAAACAAATTTTGCCCATCCTGCATGTACAAAACCGGATAGCGCTTCAGGCTTTTGTCGTAATCCAGGGGCAAATAGACCCAAATGCGGCGTTTGCGCTTGAGCTGTGGAATCTCAAAATCTGTCGCCATGATTTTTACATTCGGGGCAGCAGTGCTTTCCTGAAAGTGGTGTGGTATGGACAAACTTTGGGCAAAAGCCTTTTTGTTACGCATGCTGAGGCTGCTTATGGTGCTTAAAATGATCAGTAAGAGGGTGTTCATTGCGACGGTCGGGTTGGTGTAGGATGGCACAAAGATACATTTTTGTCAGCCTTCCCTCAAAAGAAAGTAGCAAGGCCTTAGCTTACCTTTCAGAAGCGAAGAACATGAAATGCCACGTGCTTTAGCTCGTGGATGGAGATTGCCTTTTTGATGGACTTTAGTCCTAACTTCAACATTTAAGCGAGGGCTAAAGCCCATTTTTTAGAAATCCTGCCAACCACGCGCTAAAGCACGTGGCAATTCATGCCCTCCGAGTAAACTATCCAGTAAAATCGCTTATTTTTGCGCTATGGCCAAATACGATGAAAAATCCCTGAAGGATGTACTCCTGGAGATGGTAAACCAATACCGCCTCAAACAAGGCATCAGCGAGTCGCAGATCAAAGCAGCTTGGGCGCGTTTGATGGGGCCTTCCATTGTCCAGCACACCACTCAGATTCGGGTGATTCGCAAAAAAATGTATTTGATGATTGATTCCCCTTCCTTGCGGCAAGAGCTGTTTTATGGGCGGGAAAAAATTCGCAAGATGCTCAATCAGGATTTGGGGGAGGAATATTTGGAAGAGGTGTTTGTGAAATAGTGCATCAATAAACTTAAAGCGATTTGATTATCAATTAATTAAGGAATCTTATGCATAACGACCAGCGGCAGCGCCGCCAAAACGTCTGTAGCATTCAGCGCCAAGTTCTGAGATAAAGGTGCAGAGCACCGTAACCCTTCTTTGTTGCGGTGCTCTGCACCTTTAATTCGAGATAATGCATTAAATCTACATACGTTTTGGCGGCTCTGCCGCTGGCCAGCACACCTAAAATACTGCTTAATTTACTGATTACCAAATCGCCTAAAGTCTAATAATGGTGTTGAGGATGCTCCAGTAACACCCTCAACACTAAGCTTTATTTTGCCTTATGGCTCTACAATATTGAACCAGAACGGAAAGGAATCCAGCGCCAATAACAACTCTATCCATTCCAAACGATCCTTTCCGCTACCAGATATTGTAGCTTTTTGTGCTATTATTGCTTTTTCAAAAGATTCCACTGCTCCTTTTCCTCCTTTGATCATGATGTCGTTCATCACACTGCGGGTAAGGGTAACAATCGGGTATTTTGACCCGCCAAATACCGTGGGATAAGCCCGCAACACCGAGTTTTCGACTTTTATCAAACAAAGGGTACTGGATCCATCTTTTTCCTCCATAATCAGGTTAAAAGTGAACTCTTTTCCCTCCACTTTCAGCCCATTCAAGTGGATGGCCAGGTATTGGAAGTACTCCGAAGCATCCATGTTGTCGAGGTCGTCCCGATTGGGCTCGGGGTTGTTCTTTTGGGTGAAAAGGCGTAGCCGCGCTGTATCCCGCAATTCTCGTGCACCGGTAAGGTAGAAGTTGCGCCAGGGGCCGGACTCCGCCTGATAGCCCATCTGTTCATAAGCATCGGCCAGCAAATGTCTGGCGGGCATATTATTGGGTTCGGCAAACACCAGATGATTCAGCACCATGCCAACCCAACGGTACTCTCCCATGTCATAAGAGGCTTTGGCCATTTTGAGCACATTCGCTGGTCCGCCCATAAACTGGACGTATTTTTTCCCTGCTTCGGTAGGGGGCAAGGAATGGAGGTTGGCAGGATTGCCATCAAACCAACCGATGTACCGCTGATAAGTTGCTTTCACATTGTGGTTGAGGGTGCCGTAATATCCCCGATTGGGAAACAACTGGCTCAGGGTGTTGGGCAATTTAACCTGTTCCCCGATTTCGATCATGGTGTAGCCCTGATTGGTCAGGCGCAGGGTTTGATCGTTGATGTATTTGTACAAATCCCGCTGTTTCTTTAATAAATTGACTACGACCTTATTGCCCCAGGTTGGCCAGTGGTGGCTGGCAAAAATCACGTCTACCTCATTGCCATATCTGATCAAGGCCTGATCGATGTACTGGCTCCAGGCCAGCGGATCGCGCACCATGGTGCCCCGCAAGGAATAGGTATTGTGCATGGTTTGAGTGACCTCTTCCGCCGAGCAAAAAGCCTTAAAATCCGGGAAATAAAACATCATTTCAGTGGGCGCTTCGGTATTGGGGCTGTTCCAGATGTGCACCCGAACCCCGTCGATTGGGGTGTCGTAAGGCTGCTCAATGGTAGCGTTGATGGAAACGGTGGGAATTGCTATGGTGCTATGGCCTGATGAGGTGGTTTTGCCCAATCCAGCTCCTACCTGGCTGCGTACATCGTGCTCCAGAATGGTATTGCCGTACATGTAACTGGCCCGCCTCCCCATGGCATTACCCGCCATGATGTTTTCATTGAAGGCATGTTCTAAAAATCCTTCTGGCGCATAAATGGGAATTTTGCCAATGTCACTGGGTTCGATTATACCTAACACGCCACCATAATGGTCGATGTGACTGTGGGTGAAAATGATGGCACTCACTTGGAAATTGCGATCCAGGTGTTTTTTAGCCAAGTCAATGCCTGCTTTGGCGGTTTCGACGGTGACCAAAGGATCCATCACAATCCAACCCGTTTTGCCCTTGATCAGGCTCATTACGGAGAGGTCAAAACCCCGGATTTGGTAGATGTGATCGGGTACTACGGCGTACAAGCCCGCATAAGTGTTGAGTTGCTCCTGGCGCATCAAACTTGGATTCAATTCGGGCGGGCAGGTTTCGGGCGTATATTTGTTCAAAAAATCGTAACGCGACATGTCCCAAACCACGTTCCCTTCCTTGTCTTTGATGGGACCCTCAAGCCGAGCGATCAAGTAACGTTTGGCGTTGACATAATCGAGGGTGTCGTTGAAGTTGAGTTCTTTCAAGACTCTTTTGTTCGCCTCAATGGTGGCAGGCGTTGCTGGCTTGGGAATGAGGTTGTTCGCCAGGTTTTTGTTCTGTGCCTGGGCGAAAACACCCAACAACAGAAAAAGCACAATCGTACAGTGTGTTGCTCTATTTTGCATTGGAACTTATTTTGATTTATGCAAAAGTAGAACCAGGTGAAAAGAAAATTATGCGCAGAAATACCCGTTTGACAATATGCGTATTTATACGGGTATTGAGGTGATAGGTAATTTAAACCCGTAGCTTGACAAAAAGATCCCAGGCCACAATTCCCACACACACGGCGATGTTTAGAGAGTGTTTGGTGCCAAATTGTGGGATTTCCAGTGCACCATCCACGATGTCCATCACTTCATCAGCTACTCCGGTCACTTCATTGCCAAATACTACTGCGATTTTGCTGTTTTTGTTGGGGTGAAACTGCTCCAAAGAGGTGCTGTTTTCGGCTTGCTCTACGGCCCAAACCTGCCAGCCATCGGATTGTAATGCTTTCACTGCCTCCGTGGCGTCTTCCACATAGGCCCAATCTACCGAATCTGTAGCCCCAATGGCAGTTTTGAGGATTTCCTTGTGCGGTGGCTGGGCGGTGATGCCGCAAAGGTAGATTTTTTGCAGTGCAAAGCCATCCGCAGTCCGAAAGGCGGAACCGACATTGAGTGCCGAACGAACGTTGTCCAGTACCAAAACCAGGGGCGTTTTTTCCTGGGTTTTGTAAGCCTCAACGCTGCTGCGTTCTAATTCCAGGATGTTTTTTTTGCGAAAAGCCATTGCTGCTTATGGTTTTTTAAATAAGATAGTTGTTAAACCTGCTTTTTTCAAGGACAAAACCGGAGTCCATTTTTCAAAAAGCAATTTCCGGTCTCCATCCGAAAAATCATTCATCACGCCGGAGTAATAAACGTACTCATTCTGAGCCAAATCTAAAGGACTAAATCCATCCCTTCGACCATTTAAATCGCGCCAGTGCAAGGGGCCGATTTCGGGGAAGGTCGATCCAACGCTTTCCAGCGGAATACCTTGTTGATCCAAATAGTTGATTACTTGCTTCCGCATTGCGAAGTGTGGCCAATGCGCAGGGGTACTGTCCCAACCTTGAGCGATCCCCGAGGGGTACACCCAAAAATTCCCACTAGCCAGACCCAGCATGATCAGTCCCAGGATGATGGATTTGACTTTGGTTTTGAGTTGACTTTGGATCAGGAGTTGGAAAAAAAACAGGTGCAAGGCCAAATAGAAAGGCAACAAATACCGGTGCGCACTCACGCCTTGGAACAATAAAAAATGTGGAATCTGAATGAGCAAGGTGATGACGACTAAGGGAAAAAAAGGATTGGATTTTAGAGCCTTAAACTGTTTGTAGCTCAACCAAAAAGTTGCCAATACCAAAAACACCCGTCCGTAATCGGCAATCCTCCAGGCCAGCACGAATCCATTTTTCACCATTCCATTGACTCCAACCACCTTAAAACTCTCCCGCCAAGGCGAATCGGCATGAAAACCAACCCAGGACTTTGCCCAGGCGTGGTATCCCAAAAAAGCCAGGGCCAATAAGCCCGCTGGAATAAAGGGCAAGGTGCTACGCAACCAATGAGCGGGTTTACGCCAGTTGCGATTTTCAACAGTCACAAGCTGGAAAAAATACAAAACCACTACGGCCATCATCCCGCGTAAACTGATGATTGCCAAAAGAATGGAGCAGAGTAGCAGCAGGCCAGCACGTTTTTCGATTACCCCCAATAAGCCCCAAATGAAGAAGGCAAGCAAAGCCACATCTGGACTAATCAGCGAGATTTGCCCCAGGAACACGGGATCGATGACGACAAGCAAAGGCAAGAATAAACCTAAAGGATGGCTGAAAATTTTACTCAGTCGAAATAATCCCCACAATATTAAAATAACCAAAGGTAAAATAGTCAAATGACTCACCAGGAGCGATTGCCCAAATCCACGCCAACACAGCGCCAAATACATCCCAAAACCACTGGGATGGCCACTATCAATGACATCTGGCAACAACAGGTATTTGAAATGCTGATCGTAATACCATTGGGCCTGACGTGAGGCCAATTGGATGGTATCCCAAAAAAAAGGATGGCGACAGGAGCGGAGCCAGACGAGGATGGCGATAAAAACGGGAACCACCTGTAAGACTATTGCTGCGGTTGGCTTAGGATTAAATGGCTGCTTTATGGGCATTGGATTTTTTGCTAGTGGCGCAATATGTTTAGCAAACAACGACCCGATGTTTTCCAGAGTCCCATAGGGACGCAACATGGGTAGAAACAACGGCCCGATATTTCCCAAAGTCCCGTAGGGACGTGATGTGGGTATCTGGAATGGTATAATACCCATATCACGTCCCTAATGGACTCCGAAAACATTGGTAATCAGCATTTTATACCCATGTTGCGCCCCTAGCGGGGCTTATCGCAATGCTCCAAGCAGAGCTCATTTTAGAACCAATCAGCCCTGCTTAGCGGGGCTGCCTGTGCGGCTCTAAAGCATCAAGCTGGCGTAAGGACCTTACTTTTTTCATGTCCTTTTTGAAAAGCCATTGCGGCCTTGATGAATTGCACAAACAATGGATGTGGGTTTTCAACCGTACTTTTCAGCTCCGGGTGAAACTGCACACCGACAAACCAAGGGTGGTCTTTGAGTTCCACTATTTCTACCAGGTTGGATTCTGGATTGATGCCAGTAGCCAGCAGCCCTGCTTGTTCAATTCGCTCGCGGTAATCGTTGTTGTATTCATAGCGGTGACGGTGGCGCTCGCTGATTTTTGTAGTTCCGTAGGCTTGAGCAGCCTTGGATTTGCGTTTGAGCTCACATTCAAATGCCCCCAGGCGCATGGTGCCACCCTTGTTGGTGATTTTTTTCTGCTCCTCCATCATGTTGATCACGGGATCGGGACCATTGGGGGAGACTTCGGTAGAGGCTGCCTGCTCTAGGCCCAATACGTGTTGTGCAAACTCTACCACTGCACACTGCATACCCAGGCAAATGCCGAAGAATGGAATGTGGTTTTCCCGCACGTATTTAATGGCTGCGATTTTGCCGCTGATGCCCCGCTCACCAAAACCGGGTGCAACGAGTACGCCGTGCAATCCGGCCAGTTTTTGTTCGATTTCCAGCGGGTCGCCTTCCAATTGCTCGGAGTGAATGGGCACCACTTTTACCTTACATTCGTTGGCAGCGCCAGCATGTACGAAGGACTCATGGATCGATTTGTAAGCATCCTGCAATTCGTTGTATTTGCCCACTAAGCCAATTTTAACCTCAGTTTTTGGTTTTTTGAGCTTGGTCAAGAAGTTCTTCCAACGGGTAAGATCGGGCTCACGGCGGTCGGGCAAGCGCAATTTGGTCATCACGGTAGAATCCAAACGTTCTTCCAACATTAACAGGGGAACATCGTAAATGGTCTCCGCATCCATGGATTCGATGACCGAGTTCACATCTACGTTACAAAACAGGGCCAACTTGCGCCGAATGTCCATATTGATGTGGTGCTCGGTGCGGCACACCAGGATGTCGGGCTGAATCCCGGTATTGAGCAGTTCCTTTACCGAATGTTGGGTAGGTTTGGTTTTGAGCTCCTTGGCTGCATTGAGATACGGGATCAACGTGAGGTGGATGACCAAACAATTGTCGGCGCCCAGCTCCCAGCGCAATTGGCGCAAGGATTCGAGATAGGGTAGGGACTCGATGTCGCCAACCGTGCCGCCGAGCTCGGTGATCACAATTTCAAACTTCCCGGTGGTTCCCAAAATCTGCATGCGCCGCTTGATCTCGTCGGTGATGTGCGGAACGACCTGTACGGTTTTGCCGAGGTACCCCCCTTGCCGTTCTCTTTCGATTACCGTTTGGTAAACCCGGCCAGTAGTGACGTTGTTGGATTGTGAAGTTGGAACATTCAAAAAACGTTCGTAATGTCCTAAATCCAGGTCGGTTTCGGCGCCATCGTCCGTTACGTAGCACTCGCCATGCTCATAAGGATTGAGGGTGCCGGGATCGACATTGATGTAAGGATCAAATTTTTGGATGGTTACTGAGAAGCCCCTAGCTTGAAGCAGCTTGGCCAACGAGGCTGAAATGATCCCCTTGCCCAAGGAAGAGGTAACACCGCCCGTAACAAAAATGTACTTGGTCATAATCAGTGAAAAGTGAATAGCGAAAAGTGAAAAGCGAAAAGATTAGGCATGATTTGGAATCTCTGCTTTTCACTTTTCGCTT
>JAIYAV010000220.1 GCA_027488855.1 Saprospiraceae bacterium | reverse complement strand
TGGATCATTACGCCAGTGGCGGGCATCCGGGGATCAATGTAAGCCCCAATGTGCGCAAGCTGAAACTGAGTAAACAGGATCGCGCTGATCTAATTGCATTTTTAAACACGCTGAATGATGAAAATTGATCTGGGCTATACACCTATATTATGGTGGGGTAATCACATGGGGCAGGGCAACCACAGAGGGCAGGGCAACCACAGAGGGTTGCCCCTACTGGGCATTGCATTGTTCTTGGCATTGGGGCTCTGGGCCTGTAATCCTGACGACAAGAAGGAAGACCCCAAACCCGATACCGACCTCATCACGGGCACCTACACCCTGGAAGATTACGTGATCAACCTTCCCAAATGGATCCCACCGCTGCCAGCCACGGCCAGCAACCCATTGACCAAGGCAGGGGTAGCCCTGGGGCGAATGTTGTTTTACGACCCCATTCTGTCACGCGACAGCACCCAGGCCTGCGCTTCCTGCCACCAACAGGCCAAAGCGTTTACGGATGGTTTGGCTACCAGTCCGGGCATTCGCGGCCAAAGCGGTCCCCGCAATGCCATGCCCTTGGTCAATTTGGCCTACAATACCCGAGGCTTTTTTTGGGATGGCCGCTCGGTTGACCTCGAAAGCCAGGCCCTGCTGCCCATCGAAGACCACCTCGAAATGGACGATACCTGGGCCAATGTCGAACGCAAACTGCGCCGCCATAAAGATTATCCGGGACGATTTCGGCAAGCTTTTGGCATCAGCCGCAAAACGGAGCTCACCCGGGATTTGGTGGTGAAAGCCCTCAGCCAGTTTGAGCGCACCCTGATCAGCGCTTATTCGCGCTACGATCGGGTGGTTTGGGCTAAGGAAGATTTCCCCACGGATGAAGAACAACGAGGGCTGGAACTCTTTTTTATCGAATACGCGGGCACGCTGGCTCACCCCGGTTGTTCGCATTGCCACTTCAATCCACTGTTCACCGACAACAACTACCACAACAATGGACTGGACAATGTGCCGAACCTGGCCGCATTCAAAGACCTGGGCCGTGGAAAAGTGACGGGATTGCAAAGCGACAATGGCCGTTTTCGCACGCCCTCCTTGCGCAATGTGGCCCTTTCGGCCCCTTACATGCACGATGGTCGCTTCAAAACCCTGGAGGAAGTCCTGGAAAGTTACAGTCGGGGGGGGCATGGCGTCGCCAATGAGGATGCCAACATCACGGGTTTTCCCCTTTCGGAACAAGATAAATCAGACTTGATTGCCTTCCTGAAAATGTTGACAGATACTTCTTTTGTGAATAATCCGGCTTTTTCGAACCCTTTTAAGCGGTAAAAAAGATTTTTTCGTTTTTTTTTCCCTAAAAAAAGAAAGCTTTTGAGTAGGTTTTTTTCACAAAAAAAGAAGCAACATCCCTTTAAAACCGAAACTTAAACCTATTTCACCATTTTATTTTTTTCACAATACACAAATTTTGTCCTTGTACGCCCCTATTCTTTGCCCCATATTTGTATTGTCAAACGAACGTAGCCGATGAATGAATCGGGTACAAATTTTGGATATGCATTATGGGATCTTTGTTTGCGAAAATAGTAAGTCAGGTTTAGGGATAAAGTCTGACTTACTATTGCAAACCTTTCCCCACCAAACTCGAAGTGATCTTCACTCAAAATATACCCGCAAGGGAAAAGAATAGTTTTTAAAGTTCATGGGATTATATGCAGTAAGTCGCGCTCATTCAGCGCGACTTATTTTTTTTTAGGCCAGTCTGTAAATCCAATCGCAAAACTAAGCTGTTAATTCAGAATTCAAACTCCAAGCTTCTGTTTTTTTACAATGCCAGACCTTAATAATGTTTTAAGGTTTTGTAAAATAAAATGATAAAATCTTGGTTATATAGACGAGAATATTAAGCGCAACGCTTAATTTCGCCTATTGATTAGAGAGGTATATTCATGGGATTATAATTTGTTAGTAGTTGGTCGTACTGCGAGTGAGTAGTGCGACTTTTTTTTTACCACCCTAACATTAAAAAAATCTACATTATCTTCCTCAAAGCTTTGCCCTTCTCAAAAATTAGTTGTTAATTTGCAGTACATAAAGCCACAACTACATTTTTATTTGTTCTCCCCATCTTTTTAAGTAGTCCAACCCATTTCTCAGTCTTTTTGCATTGGCCTTGCTGTTTGGAGCAGCAATGGGTTCTATTTTTCATGCTAACAAATTTTAATCCAATGTCCAAAAGACCAAACGCTATTTTGTCCCAACTGTATGGCGTGCCGATTAAACTACTCTTGCTGGGGCTTACCTTCGTATTTAGTAGTTGGAACACTGAAGTACTGGCACAAATTTCTTTGAGCTTCGACCTTACCCACCCTAGCTGTGCAGGCTTAATTGTGGGAAGCAAAATTGTATGTACACCGAGTGGCGGCACCGCGCCTTATTCCTTCGCCTGGAGTACCGGCGCTACCACTGGCGAGGTCAGCAGTCTGCCTGCGGGCGTTTATACCGTCAGCGTTACAGATGCTGCTAGTCGCACCGCTACTGGTTCTGCCACCCTGACCGATCCACCGCGCATCAATGTGACCTTCGAGTCCCAGAGTTGTACTTCTCCGGCGACCATCAAGGCTACGGGGAGTGGTGGTTTCCCACCTTACACTTACACCTGGGATGGGATGATTCCGGGACAAACGTATACTGCGACCCAACCGGGCAAGTACTGCGTTACGGTAACCGATACCAAATTGTGCGGTAAAATCGCCTGCTTTACAGTGTCTATCAATCCAATGATTCTGGACATCAAAGCTACCGCGATTACCTGCCCTGGTGTCAACAATGGCTCAGCCAACGTCACGGTGAGTGGAGGTACTGCGCCATACGAATACAAATGGAGCAACGGAGCTACGACCTCGGCCATCAGCAACTTACAACCCGGCACTTACACCGTTACTGTAATCGACGCGGGGGGCTGTTCGGGCACTGCAACGACCACTGTGGCCAATAAAAATCCCATTCAAATCGTACTAGATCCTGCCAATCCGATCTGTGCTGGTGACCTCAATGGGGCCATCGCCGCAAGTGCCAGTGGTGGCAACGGCGGCTTCATTTACCGCTGGAACACCGGGGCTACCACCAATACCATCGCTGGTCTGGGGGCAGGTATCTATACCGTTACAGCCACAGATGTGCGGGGTTGTAACGCCACCGCTACCGATACTTTGTTACCGGGTTCCAATTTGGCCACCAAACCAATTGGGGTTCCCGTTTCTTGTCCGGGCAACATCGATGGCTTTGCCCTGGTAGAAGTCACCGGAGGCGTGCTGCCTTATACCTTCAACTGGGCAGTAGGTGGCTCGAACAACACCATCAGTAAATTGGCGCCCGGCATTTACCGTGTTACGGTGACCGATGGCAAGGGATGTACAAAAATAGTGGACGTAGAAGTAAAATCTCCACCGCCGATCGTAATCACCCTTACCTCTACCAACAATATTACCTGCGGTGCGACCAAAGGTACCGCCAAGGTGAAAGCCAGCGGCGGCGTAGGTCCATTTACCTATTTGTGGAACAATGGGGCCACCACCGACTCGATCTCGAACCTAGCCAGTGGCACTTACCGGGTGACTGTCACCGATGCGAAAGGTTGTCAAAAATTTGGCGCAACGACCATCACCGAGCCGCCGAGTATGGAACTCACCCTGGATGTAAAACAAATCGATTGTACAGGGCAAAACAATGGCCGCATCACCGCCCTGGTGAGCGGGGGTACGGCTCCTTTTGTATACATCTGGAGCAACCGCAGAGCGACCCAAACCATCGATACCCTAGCAGCGGGCACTTATGGCGTGATTGTACGCGACGCCAAAGCCTGCGTGGTACAATCTTCAGCAACCTTGCTCGATCCACCGATCTTGGTCGGCGAAATCAGGTTAACCGATTTCCTCTGTAGCAATACTGCCGCCGGGACTGGCCAAATTAGCGTATCAGGTGGAACCGCACCTTACAAATACCGCTGGAGTACTGGCGCAACCACCTCCAACATTCAAAATTTGAACCCAGGCATGTACACCGTGACAGTGACCGATGCCCGCAATTGCACCAAAGCTTTTAGTGGTCAAATTTTGCTCAACTCGGGCATCAAGTTCACCGCCCTCAAGTCAGATGTGAATTGCAATGGTGAAAACAATGGTCGGATTGCCCTCACCGTTACTGGCGGTAGCGGCACACTGACCTACAATTGGAGCAACGGCAGCAGCACTGCGACCATCAATAATTTAGCTCCCGGAACTTACCGCATTACGGTAACGGATCAAAACAACTGTGGCAAAGACACCAGTTTTGTGGTCGCCCAGCCCGATACCCTGCGTACCCGCATGAGTGGCAACGCGCTGGTGTGTGCAGCGCCACAAACCGGAGCTGCAAGATGTACAGTAACGGGTGGAACTACCCCTTATTCCTACCAGTGGAGTACCGGTGCCTCTACTTCTGCCATCACCCAACTCAACGCTGGCTTGTACAGAATAACTGTAACCGATGCCCGCGAATGCCAGGTGATTGACTCTTTCCGCGTTTTGGATGCCGGGGCTTTGATTTGCCAGGTAGTGGTCATCAAAGCTGTAACTGTACCCGGTGCCAGCGACGGTGAAGCCGAAGTGCGGGTAACTGGCGGTACCAGGCCATATAAGTATGTTTGGAGCAATGGTGCCACCACCAGTGCGGTCACCAACCTCAGTGGAGGGACTTATTCCGTCACCACCACCGATGCTTTGGGCTGTGTTACGTCTTGTGCCATTGCACTCAACCCCAGCAAAGCCCTCATTGGCGATATGCTCTGGTTTGATACCGACAAAGACGGGATCATGGATGCCGGAGAACCAGGTGTTCGAGGCATCAAGGTCGTCCTCAATCGGTTAGATCCTGGCAATACCTCCATGGCGATGACCACCACGGGGGCCAATGGCAAATACCTTTTTGTAGTGGACCCGGGCTGTTACAAAGTCACCTTCGTGTTACCCGATACCCTACGGCCTACCCAACCCAATATAGGCACCAACGATGCCCTTGATAGCGATATTGACCCGATTACTTACACGACGAGTAGTTTTTGTGTGGAACCCGGCAGCAGCAACCTTGATTGGGACGCCGGGGTTACCCCTAACCCCAAAGGTGGTACTCTTGGTACTTGTATTTGCCTCAACAATGCCAGTGATGCCTTTACTGGCCATTTCCGCGAAACCATCACCATTGATGCCTTGCCGGGCGAAACCTGGCGCATCACTAGTGCCACTGGGGTGTTCCGCAACGACAGTCCGAATCCACCCGCTGCACCACTACCACTAACGGTAGGGACAACGCTACAAACTACCAGGCCAGGCTTTTTCTCGCTGACCTTCCGCCATGTGGATGCCCGAGGCTACAACCTGCGGGTAACCAATGGCGTGGATACCATGATTTTCCAAAATTCATGCGCCTATCCTACCATCACCATTGCGAATCTGCGCAATTTCCGGGATACCTTCTGTGTGAATGCAGCGCCATTTGTATTGCAAGCCACCAGTTCGATCCCAGGCGAAATTTCCTTTACGCTGAATGGACGACCTGTAAGTAGTATAGATCCAAGTACGCTGCCAGTAGGTACTTATGAGCTGATTGCCCGCCTTTCACCCAGCAGTTTAGATGCTTGCGAAGCGGTGCTGCGTCGCTTGATCGTCATCACCCGTGAGAATTGTCGCGCAGTGATTGGCGATTTTGTCTGGCATGACCTGGACGAAGATGGCATCCAAGATCCGGGCGAACCAGGGATTCCTGGGGTAAAAATCATCATTCTGGTAGTACCCAAAGGAGGCCTTACCATCCCAGATACCATCGTAACCGATGCCAATGGCAAATTCAACTACACCGGGCCTGCTGGACAGTATAAGCTGACTATCGTTCTGCCACCTGGATTTACCGTCGGCAAAGCCAATACAGGCAGCAATGATGCCATCGATAGCGACTACGACCCAACAACTTTGATGTCGGACGTTATCATTCTGGAGGATGGGGAAATCGATCTGACCATTGATGCCGGTTTGATCAAACCTTGTATCAACTTGACCTATGCTGGGGTGATTGGCTACAACCAAAAATTATGCGGCCCCGGGGCTACTCCAGCAAAATTGGTCAACGTGGTTTCACCCAGCGGTGCACCGGGTGAAGTGGAATACTTGTGGATGCAATCCACCAGCAGTTCACGCTTTGATATGGCATTTTTTACACCCATCCCCAATTCTGACTCGCCAGAATACCAACCTGGTCCCATTCAACAGACCACTTATTTTGCCCGTTGTGTGCGCATCAAGGACGCCAATTGTCCTTACATCGAAAACAACGTAGTCACTATTGAGGTAGGTGATGCGGTAAAAATTGATTGGAAGAGTCCAACAGGTTTTTGTGCAAAAGACAAGGCCATTTTGCAAATTGAAACGGGTACACAAAACCCTGGAGTACGTTGGGATTTTGATTCAGGTGTCAATCCAAGGGTCGGTTATGGAAAAACAGTAACCGTTAGTTTCGAATATGCTAGCCGCTTTGGGGTAACCGTAACGGTTTCAGAAAACAATTGCGTGGGTAGTTTCACTACTTCACTTTCCGTTAGTGACAACCCAACCCTTTGTGGCAGTGGAATCAATAGCTTTGGCCTTGATGCAGTACCCATGAATGATCAAACCATTCGCCTCAACTGGGCAGTGCGCAATGATGGCTACACCTACACTTTTGATGTACAACGTTCAAAAGATGCAGTGCTGTTTGATAAAATTGGCACGGTGAAAGAACCTGCTCGCATCAAGGATGGCAACCAGGAATACGAATACATCGACTATGATGCCAAGCGGGGCATCAATATTTATCGGGTCAGGATGATCAACAATGTGTCGGGTAAAGACGCTTTCTCCAAGCTAGCCAATAGTAAGGTAGGGATTGCCGCCGATGAATTGTTCAACGTCTATCCGAACCCGGTCAGCGATCGCCTGGTGATCCAATTCTTACAAGAATCTACGGGCAACATCACCCTGGAATTGTTCAACGCGGATGGCCGCTTGCGCAGCAGCAAGAAGGTCGACGCTGGTGCACTCCTGGATGGCATAGACTTTGACGATCTGCCAGCTGGTTTCTACTTCCTCAAGTTGAATTTGGGAGAGTTGGGGACTGAGGTGCTGAAGATTGTTAAAAAATAGAGATGAGAGATGAATGATGAGAGATGAATTGGTACCACTTTTGTATTCCAAGCGCATTGCTTGTTTTTCAACAATAAAAACAACATGGTGTACCAATTCATCTCTCATCATTCATCTCTCATCTCTATTCATTTACCTCATCAAGTGCACCCCCCCATTCAATACCGACCTTTTCCCACTACATTCCACCTCAATGGCATAATAATACACGCCGATATTGGCTTTTTGGCCGCGAATGGTGCCGTCCCATTCACTAGTTAGATCGGTGCCCTGGAAGACTAGGCTACCGTAACGGTCGCGAATGTAGAAGGCGAGAACACTCAGTTGGCTACCTTCGGCGGCCATTATTTTGAAAGAATCGTTGATGCGGTCGCCGTTGGGCGAAAAGGCGTTGGGAACAAAAACGGTGCCGACAGTGAGTTTGAGGGTATAGATGCTGTCACAGAGGCCAGGGCGTTGAATGGTTTTGGTATAAGTGCCCGATTGGGTGTATCCTTCAACGTTCCCACCCGCACAAATGCTGACTTCGCGGGTGTTTTCAGCAATGGCATTCACGATAAGATTTAAAGTGCGAATGCTGTCACAACCCACCAACCCAGCTTTAAGCGTATCGACGTAGGTTCCAGAGGCATTGTAACCCAGGAAGGATTCACCCGCACAAATCCGTTTGTCCAAGCGGAATCTTTTGGCATCGGCAGCACTCAGAGTCAAGGTGCGTACACTATCACAACCATTGCGCGTCACCAGCGTATCCACATAGGTGCCCGGCCGGCCATACCCTTCTACTCGTTCTCCAGGACAAATAGAGGCACTGATGCTGCGGACGGTCGGCGGCAATACGGCCAATTGCAAGATTCGAATGCTGTCACATCCTGCCGGAGTTTGAAAAGTATCCCGATAAATTCCACTGCGGGTATAGCGTTCAAATGTTTCACCTGAACAAATACTTTGCAACAATTGAGAACTTGCTGGAGGCAAAACGGTAAGGCGCAAAATGTGCACACTGTCACACCCATCACTACCCTGATGACGATTGGAGTAGGTTCCAGAACTGCTGTAACCCGCTAAACTTTTACCAGCGCAAATCTGCGCCACTTGCTGGGTGGTATCTGGCCTAATTACAGTCAGTCGAACGATGCGCAAGCTGTCACAGCCTCGAAAATTGCGGAAAGTATCCTGGTAAACACCCGTAGCAGTGTAACCCAAAAAGGACTCACCTGGACAAATGCTCCGTTCGATGGTCGTTGTATCTGGTTTAAAAACCAACAATTGAATGGTGCGGACACTGTCACACCCTACCGCGTTTTCTAATACATCCACATAAGTCCCAGCCTTTGTATAGCCTTCAAAAGATTGCCCTATACAAATTCCCCGCAAGATATTTGAAGCGGTATGGGGTAAAACCCTCAGGTTCAACGTGCGGATACTATCACAGCCCAGGCGGGTTTGGAAGGTATCAAAATAAGTATTCGAATAGGTGTACCCAAAGGCGCTTTGTCCATTACAAATGGCGGTATCCACGGTATACCTGGGGCTGGGGTTCACCGTCAATTGAAAATAACTGACACTGTCACAACCACGGGTGGTGCGGATGGTATCGGCATAAAACCCGGCAATGCTGCGTTTGCGGTACACTTCTCCATCACAAATGCTGACGGGTTTGGCAATTTTTTCGGGTAAGGTGTAGGAGTTGTACAGATCCAACAATTCCTGATCGGATACGGCTTTGTTGTAAATGTAGAGTTCGTCGATGATGCCAATGAAAAATTCTTCGGCACCGGGTTCATCGTGGCCTACTACCAGGGGTGCATTGTTTTGGCGTACGGCTGTAAAAGGCAGCGTAATGCTGGCTACCAAATTGCCGTTCAAAAAAATGTCCAATTTACCCCGATTGAAGCGCCAGACCACAAAATTCCATTCATTGAGTTTGACCGCAAAAGGTGCCTGGTTTACAAATACCTGGGTCGGACCGGCGAGTAGCCCCGGTTGGGTGTAGCGCACGTAGGGGATCAAACTCCCCCCCTGATAAGCCAAATTGAAAGGCGTATTCAAGGCGTTTGAATTGGACTTGGTGATGATCGAAACCGTATTGCCGCTGGTAGCAGTGGGAAACACCCAACAGGCAAAGGTAAACTCGCTGGTCAAGTTGTTGATGGCCGACACGTTAGGGATTTCAAAGAAATCGTTGCCATCCAATTGATAAGCCGAGCCTTTGATCCCCGGCACACAGCGGGGATTGCCAAAAATCTGAGCATCATTGCGCAGGCTGCTTTTATCCTGAGCAGTGCCTTCAAAAGGATAATAGCCAATAGGCGCGGTTTGTCCGCCCAGCCACAGGGGCAGGCAGAGTAAAAACAGAATTTGGGAACGCATTTGCGAATCGGTTAGTGGGACAAAAAAGTATTGGGGAAAGTTAGGGATTTGTGCGGAGATAGGCAAGGGGGGATTTTTTACGTCTGCATGAGCGCAGGTTTTTTCCTAATTTTACTTTTAACAAAACACGTATTCAAAAGCTATAAACCATCATCGCCATGAAAACCACCCTTTTCAACCGCCGCCGCTTTATCAAAGAAACCGCCACCACCGCCACCGGGATGGCCATTTTGTCTTCCCTACCCCAAACCACCTTTGCCAACCCAGTCGCCGAGCCCCGCATCAAATTCTCGGTCATCGGCCTCAACCATGGCCACATCAACGGCATGGTCGACGCAGTGACCCGAGGTGGTGGGCAATTGGTCGCTTTTTATGCAAAAGAACCGGATCTGGCTGCCGCTTTTGCCAAAAGATACCCCAACGCCAAACTGGCCAAGGACAAGCGCGAAATCCTGGAAGACAGTTCCATTCAGCTCATCCTGAGCGCGGGCATCCCCATTGAGCGGGCACCCTTGGGCATCGAGGTCATGCAGCATGGCAAAGACTATTTGGTAGACAAACCGGGCGTCACCAGTCTGGCTCAACTGAAAAAAGTACGCGCCGTACAACAAGCAACCAACCGCATCTACTCCATCATGTACAGCGAAAGGCATGAAAACCGCGCCACGGTGAAGGCTGGAGAGTTGGTCAAAGCGGGTGCCATTGGCAAGGTGATTCAAACCATCGGCATGGGGCCGCACCGCATGAATGTATCTACTCGTCCGCCATGGTTTTTTGATGTCAAAAACTATGGCGGCATCATTACGGATATTGCCTCGCACCAGTTCGACCAGTTCCTCTTTTTCACGGGATCGACCCAAGCGGAAATTGTTGCATCACAAGTGGGCAATGTCAATCATCCGCAATATCCGCAGTTTGAAGACTTCGGAGATGTGATGATCAAGGGAAATAAAGGTACGGGTTATATTCGGGTGGATTGGTTTACGCCCGACGGGCTAAAAACCTGGGGCGATGGCCGCCTGACCATCCTGGGTACCGAGGGCTACATCGAAATCCGCAAAAACATCGATATTGCCAGCCACGACAATGGCAACCACCTTTATTTGGTGAATCAAAAAGAGACCAAATACATCGACTGTAACCAGGAACCGCTGCCTTTTGGGACTTTATTGGTGGATGATGTGTTGAATCGGACGGAAACGGCGATGCCGCAGGCGCATTGTTTGTTGGCGACTGAGTTGGCTTTGAAGGCGCAGAGTATGGCTAAACCGATTCAATTGGGTAAATAGGTTTTACCTCTAAGGTGTTCTAAGGTGCCTAAGGTGGTTCAAAATAGACAATGTATTGAACCACCTTAGGCACCTTAGGGCACCTTAGAGGTAATTCATCTAAAATGCCTGGCTGTGGTTGAAAATTAGCCTGGGGAAGGCTCTTATTTTTCCAATACACCTTTCAACTGCTCTAAAGACTTCTGATACTCCGCGCCGATCATATCATCCATGCTCATAAACAAGCCCATAAAATTCATCGGATAGCTCATTTCACCACTCATGGCCCAAGTCACTTGAGTTGTGGAATCACTGAGCATATGTTTAAAACAAAAAAATGGAAATCACGCCAAAATAGCGGGGCGATTGCGCCAAGTTTGAACAATTGAACCCAAATCCCGGGATTAGTACCCCAATCTCACATTAAGCCGAAAAATTTCAACACGCTTATGGCTATTTGAGTACCGGGTTTATATCTTTGCGCTTTTAAACCCAATTGCTGATGCAGCACGTATCCGAACCGGAAATCAATGCCCAGGTGGCCCAAAACCTGGGACTCACTGAAGAAGAGTTTGACCGGATTGTCAAAGTCATGGGGCGTACGCCCAATTTTACGGAGTTGAGTATATTCTCCGTCATGTGGTCTGAACACTGTTCTTACAAGCATTCTATCCACTGGCTCAAGACCTTACCTCGCGATGGCAAACGCCTGTTGGTAGGTGCAGGGGAAGAAAATGCCGGTCTTGTCGACATTGGCGATGGCTTGGCATGTGCTTTCAAAATAGAATCTCACAACCACCCTTCCGCCATTGAGCCTTATCAAGGGGCTGCAACCGGCGTGGGGGGAATCCACCGCGATATTTTCACCATGGGTGCCCGGCCAATTGCCGCACTCAATTCCCTGCGTTTTGGCAATCTCGACCTTGCCCATACCCAACACCTGATCAAAGGAGTGGTAAAAGGCATTGGTGACTACGGCAATTCCTTTGGGGTGCCTACTGTCGGCGGCGAGGTGTACTTCAACGATTGCTACAACCAAAACATTCTGGTCAACGCCATGTCGGCGGGTATCGTCCGGGTGGGCCAAACGATTTCAGCCATCGCTGAGGGGGCGGGCAATCCAGTGTTCATCGTCGGCTCCGCAACGGGCAAAGACGGCATCCACGGTGCCACTTTTGCATCAGCTGATTTGACCGAAGATTCTGCAGACGACCTGCCAGCCGTGCAGGTGGGTGACCCTTTCCAGGAAAAACTCCTGCTAGAAGCCTCTCTGGAAGTGATCAAAACGGGCGCGGTAGTGGGCATGCAAGACATGGGCGCTGCGGGCATCACCTGTTCTACCTCCGAAATGAGCGCCAAAGGCAAGTGTGGCATGCGCATCGACCTGAGCAAAGTCCCTACCCGCCAGGCCAATATGAAAGCCTGGGAAATTTTGTTGTCCGAAAGCCAGGAACGGATGTTGATCGTAGTACACCTAGGCCAGGAGCAAAAAGTGCTGGATGTGTTCGACAAATGGGATCTCGAGTGTGAACAAATCGGTGAAGTAACCGATACTGGCCGTCTAGAATTTTACCACCACGACGAACTGGTAGCCGATGTACCTGCAGAACCTTTGGTGTTGGGCGGCGGCGCACCCGTTTACCAACCCGACTACCAGAAGCCCAAATACATCGATCAGGTCAACAAGTTCAATGTCAAAAGCATCAACCAACCCAAAGACCTGAAAAAGATTGCGCGGACGGTATTCTCCTCGCCCAATATTGTGTCCAAACGTTGGATTTACGAGCAGTATGACTCCATGGTGCGCACCAACAATATGGGTACCAATGCGCCCTCAGACGCCTCGCTGGTGCGGGTCAAAGGCACGAATAAAGCGCTGGCGCTTACCGTAGATTGCAACTCCACTTATGTACACGCCGATCCCTATACTGGTGCGATGATTGCGGTTGCAGAAGCTGCACGCAACATCGTTTGTTCGGGAGGCACTCCGGTAGCCATCACCAACTGTTTGAACTTTGGCAGCCCTAAAAACCCGGAGGTATACTGGCAATTTGTCAATGTCATCAAAGGGATGGGCGATGCCTGCCGCAAGTTTGATACTCCAGTAACGGGCGGGAACGTGAGTTTTTACAACCAGTCGGTTTACAAAGACCGCACTGAACCCATCTACCCGACGCCCACCATCGGCATGTTGGGTATCCTGGACGATGTAAAATACCAAATGACCCTCAACTTCAAAAAAGACGGCCATTTGATCTACATGATTGGTACCCCTCAAAACGACATCAACAGCTCTGAATACCTGCGCTTGGTGCACAAGGTAAACCTGTCACCTGCGCCTGGCATCGATTTGGATGAAGAGTTCCACATCCAGCTGAACATCTCCAAATTGATCCGTCGGCGCTTGATTGAGTCGGCACATGATATTTCGGAAGGTGGCCTTTTTGCTTGTTTGGTAGAATCTGCACTGGCGGGCAATATTGGCTTCGAAGTAGAAACCGACGACAATTTCCGCAAAGATGTATACCTTTTCAGCGAAAGCCAAAGTCGGATCGTGGTAACCACCACAGCAGAAAAAGAAGACGACCTGGTCAACTACCTCAACACCCATAATGTTCCTTTTACCAGAATCGGTGAGGTGACGGGGAAACGTATCGTGGTAGATGGCGAAGACTACGGCCCGCTAAACGAATGGAAAACCATTTATGACCAAACTTTGGGTCAGAAAATGGAAAATGCAATCTAAAATTAAATGATCAATCGCATGAACCGCTTCATTCAAGTCCTGGCGCTTGCTTTGTTGTCTCTGGGTTTCTGGAGTTGTACACCTAAAGGCACCACCATTGAAGGCACCATTAAAGGGGCCGAAAATTTACAAGTCTTCGTTGATGAAGTAGCCATTGGCCGAGCGAGTGCCGTTCTGTCCAAAGCCGACATCAATGGCAGTGGAAAATACTCTATCAATTTTCCCGAAGGGCTCAAATCCGGGATTTACAACCTGCGCGTAGGTGCCAAACGCATCAATCTGGTGATGACTGGTGCTGAAAGAGTAGTGACCGTGAATGGCGATTTGAATACTTTCCAGGATTATGCCGTGGAAATTAAAGGTTCCAAAGAGAGCAAAATGCTAGCGGATTGTGCCAAGCGCATCATGGAACGCAGCATGTCGGCCAACGACGTAGGTACTTTTGTGGACACGACCAAAAGCCCACTGGTGGGTGCATTTTTGGCCTATTTGTCTTTGGGCAACGCCGGCCCCTATCTTGGCACCCAACGACGCGCTTTGGAAAAATTGCAACAAGCTGATCCCAACTCGGAGGTTGCAGCAGCTTACAACGAATACCTTACAGTGATCGAGGCACAATACCAGGCAGAACAAAGCAATCAGGTGGTGCAAATCGGCAAACCTGCACCAGATATCGACCTGCCAGATCCTAGTGGCAAAAGAATCAAATTGTCTGACCTGAAAGGTAAAGTAGTATTACTGGATTTTTGGGCCAGCTGGTGTGGACCTTGCCGAGGCGAAAACCCTAACGTGGTAGCCGTCTACAACAAATACAAAGACAAAGGATTCACCATCTTCAGTGTATCACTGGATGGTTTTGACGATCGTCGAGCCCAAGGCGCTACTCCTGCCCAAGTCAGTGAAGCACGCCAAAGAGGCAAAGAAGCTTGGGTTCAGGCCATCAAAGCAGATAACCTGACTTGGCCTTACCACGTGAGTGACCTCAAACACTGGGGTGCTGCTCCTGCTGCGATGTATGGTGTACAAGGTATTCCGAGAGCTTTCATGATCAATAAGGAAGGTTTGGTGGTGGCTACGGAAGTACGTGGTGCGGCCAATATTGAAGCAGAATTGCTAAAGCATTTGTAAGAAAATCAGGATTATGCAGTTTGGTAATTAGCCCTGAAAGGTAGGGTGTCCAGAACAGGAAACCTCACCATCAGTTTTTGAATAATTTTCTTTTTTTAAAAACTTGATTTTCAACTAAATGATCACGGTTCCATGTTTTTAAATCTGACAGAAGTAC
>JAIYAV010000255.1 GCA_027488855.1 Saprospiraceae bacterium | reverse complement strand
CGAGGTCATCAGATCGACTTCGTAGAAGTCGTACATTTGTAGAAATGTTGCAAATGAGTTTTTTACGACTTCGTAGAAGTCGCACATTATTGATTCTCAATGCAATTAATTCAAAATTCACGTTAAATCAAGAAATATGCATTGGGCAAAGGGATTATTTTGGTTGTTTATTGCTCTTGTCCCTTTGCCCGTGCTGGCGCAAAAATGGCTGCCCGCCAAAAAAATCATCCGACGAGAGGCTAGCGCAAGTGCGGATCAACGCCCACGCCGCCTGAACATCATTTACCGCAATCCTGAGCATTATGTGCCAGATACCGCGTACCTCCACCATAGCCCCATTCGCTACCTGCGCTTGAATGTGCATTTTATGAACACCCGTAGCCGGGCCTACAATTACGAAGGGGAAGAAGCCATTCGTTTGGCCAAGGACTTGATTTATTACGCCAATCTGGATCTTCAAAAGAACTTCAAACTGTGGCAACCCTATCGCAACAACTTACCCGTCATTCCGCCTCGCTATCAATATGAGTTGACTGCTTCTGCTCCTGGAGCCCCAGATCAGGGCGTTTATTTTCATTATGATGATACCCTGAGTTTTTACATCCACAAAGGCCCTGCTGCCAATCTGGATCGGATGGAGGTGATCAAAAAATACCAGGTACAAGGGGATTCCGTGCTCAATGTTTTCATCATGCCCCACCATCCTGAACATCAGGGCGGTGGAGTAGGAGTCATGTTGGGCAATGCCATCAAAATGGCAGGGGTATTTGAAAGCAAACAACCCGCCTGGGTACATCGGGGTATTCTGAATCACGAAGTGGGGCATTTTCTGGGTCTGGCTCACGCTTTTTACAACGATGGCTGCGACGACACCCCGGCACATGGTAACCCCTGCTGGAACCAAACTCCCGACCCACCCTGCGATACTGCTGCCTCCAACAACATGATGGATTATAACGCGCTACAAAATGCCCTTTCGCCTTGCCAAATCGGCACCATGCAGGCCCGGATAGCGGATACCAGTAGCTATGAGCGGCGTTTTTTTATCCCTTATTGGTGCAAACGCTTACCTGATTACGATTTGACAATTACAGATACAGTAGTATGGAAGGGAGACAAAGACCTTTATGGGAATCTCAGGATTGTTGCCGGAGCCGTGCTGCGCATCCAAGCCCGAGTATCACTTCCTGAAAATACCCGCATTACGATCGAACCGGGGGGGCGTTTGGAATTGGGTAGTGGCGCGCTTTTGCACAATGCTTGTGGACTGAGTTGGGAGGGGATTGATGCGCCGCATCGTTTTTTAGGGGCGAGGGGGAAGGTTGTATCGGAGGAGGGGGCTAGGATTCGAGGAGCGAAGATGATCAGGTTGTAGCTAAAAAAGAGGTGACCCAGGAACTTCAGGACCACCTCTTAAGATATAAAACGCATTTTTCTATCAAGACTTCTTATTCTTCTCATTCAATTGAAACACCCGAGAGAGGTTGAAACCAAATTGAATTTCACCATTCAACCAACTGCCGTTGGCATCAGTCAGGAAGGCGCGCTCGTTCATGCCCACTGCATTGGAAAAATGCAATTGGAAAACGTGGCCACCCGTTTCGATGTCAAAACCGATGGAGGTAGGGTTGTAGGTTGGATCATCTGGAAAACGATTGAAGGCGTAGTAATAATCGACCACCAGCGCTACCCGTTTGACAAATTTGTAGCGCAAGCCCATGCCTAGCGCAACCATGTCATTCGATTCCAATTCATTCTCCACCAGGTTGCGGTGCAACCAAGTGGGAACCAATTGTGCCGAAAACTTTTCGCTGAACTTGCGCCCCACGATGGCCTGGGTATAATAGGCCGTACGGCGCGCAAAATTTGGCTCAATCTCCAGGCTGGAAAAGGGCTCCTTTAATCCATTGTGGGTTAGCCCTCCGACCAAAACCACCGAAACTGGAACACTTTTGCTGCCCATACTTTGCCACAACAGGCGGTATTTCACAAAGCCATCCAGTTCCTTGCGGGAAGTGCTACGACCAATTCCAACCGTAAGATTGGGCGTGATGCCGTAATCGAAACCCATCCGCATGGAGGCATTGTCCAGACCAAACATGTCGTAGAAGCCTTGATTGATTTTGCCAAATCGGTGCAAAATCCGGAAGTCAAGTGCACCTGCATCCAGCATTTCCATGCTGTGGCCATTGATCACCCGAGGTGACTTAAAGGCGTTGACCACTTTGTCGCCGGTTTCTTCTTCGCCTAATAAACCCAGCAGGCTATCATCTTGAGCGAAGAGATTGCCGCTAATGTTGAGTAAAAGCGCTAGTAGCGCTAATCGTTGCCAGAGTTTTTTCATCGTACTTATTTACCGTTTAGGATTTCCAAGGCTGCGCTTACGCTGACTTTGGCACTATCCGCAATTTTGACAAATACTACCTTCGGAATATCAATTTTATAGTCCTTAAGTAGGATTTCAAAACCCGAATTTACCAGAATTTTACCTTTTTCAACAGTAATGACTCCTTTGACGTCCACTTCTTTGGTGACGCCGTGTAGGGTCATGGTCCCATTTACACCAACTGGGTAGGTTCCATCCTTGTCAAAGTTGACTTTGCTGATGTCGTTGATTTTGCCTTTGAATGATGCTTTGGGGTATTTTTCACTTTCAACATAGTTTTCGTTGAAGTGTTTCTGCATCAGGGAGTTGGCAAAAGCAAATTTGGTCATGGTCACCGACCATTCCATTTGCCCGGTAGCGGCATCCAATACACAGGTAGCAGCAGTATTCTTGGCTTTGATTTCTTCAATGTCATCCAGTTTGCCCTCGGCATCAAAGATGACGGTTCCGGTACGGGTAAAGTACTTGGATTGGGCATTTGTAGTTGTAGTGATGCTGGCGAGCAGCATCAGCAGAAAGAAAAAGCGGGTTGCGTTCATAGAATTAAAGTTTTTTTCTTTTTTCTCTTCGAGAATCCCACGGCTAAAGCCATGGGTTGGTTTTTATGGTGGCCTCCCATGGATAAATCCGTGGGTTGGCTAATTGTTAAGGGCGCCTAGGCGAATCCATTCCTTGATGGAACTGATTTCGCAAGATGGAAGTTTAGCGGCTCCATCAGGCATACGCACAAAACCAGCGTCATGGTTTATACTTCCGAATAAACTTCCGTCCTGAACGTACCTTTTGACGTTGGCATGAGTTGAAAGGTCAATATTCCCAGAAGGAGCACTGCCGGCATGACAACCATTACAAGAACGATCCAGGATTGGTTTTACCGTTTTGGCAAAAGTCACTTTGCTCACATCACAGGTGGTACTGG
>JAIYAV010000363.1 GCA_027488855.1 Saprospiraceae bacterium | reverse complement strand
GTCGCGTCGTCGTGTCGTCGCGGTTATTAAAAATGATTGGGCGCAGCCCAATCCAAAATGGTTTGAAACTAGAACTGATCGACCCTGCGGACGACCGCGAGTGGCTTTGACAAAATAGGGGCTGTTCTTAGCGAAAGAACAGCCCCAGCATAAATCATGGATTAACACTAACACAATCAGGGACAACCCGATCCATCAACATCACCTTTGATGAAATAAACAAACTGTAACCCCCAGAGACTGGTCGTGAAATCCGGGATAATGTTTTGGGAATATATTTTGCCAGGGCCCTGTAAGATCGCAGCACGGCGAATGTTGGCGTTCGCCTCTCCGTTTCCTTGTAAGGCACGTATGACCAATACAATGTCAAAAGTGGTTACCCCAAACGATTCATTCATATCGGCAGCATTCAGGGCAAGGCCCTCCAGCGGGCGAATCCCGAGGATGTGGTGACTCATTTTGACTACGTCCAATATCGAAACTGCCCGAAAGGTATCAATGGGTGGCAAACTGTTTTTCAGGCTCAATTGATACGTACGGCCAGTTGGGACGTTTCGGAAGGTAAACAAGCCAAAGGAATCTACAGCTTGTTCCAGTGTTTTACCGTCCAGCGTGTCGGTCAACACAACAGTTTGGCCTGAGATCGGCCTGGAGCTGAAGCATTGTAGGCGTCCACTAATGACCCTGCTGGAATCGACCTGAGCAAATACAGGGCTCAGCAGCAAAAAAAAGAGGATACAGCTCAATATTGTTTTCATGATACTTATTGCTTTGTTAGAGCTTATTAAGCTCGAAATGTTGTGTACAATTATGGGTGAGGTGCATTACCGAGCCACCAACACTTTTTTCATCACCACGCCACTTTCAGCCACCACTTTCAGGAGATAAACTCCATTGGGAATTCCGGCCAGGCTCAGGCTGCGCTGCGGCACCAAAACACCACTCAGCGCTTTGCCATCCAGTTGCAACAGCTGTACACTGCGCAAGGGTAAGTCTCCATAATCGAGGTACAACTGATCACTGGCTGGTTGTGGGTAAACCCGAATTCGCGCATCCAGATAAGGGTCGTAAGCCGAAGTGGTAGTGCCTTTTTTTGCCGTAGGCGTACTGGGCAAGGGCGTCACTGGAATGATTTGATCCGCATTGTTGATCAGGCGAACATTTTCGATGCCCAGTTGAATTTTAGGGTTTTCATTTTCCCGCAGGTTCAAAATGACGTCTTCAATGGTGATTTTTACTTTTCCGATCCGGCCATAACCGCTCACATTGCGGCCATCTGTACGGGTCAGAGCGATGTCAATGCGGCCTTTGGCTGGGTTATTGCGTTGAAAGGCGATCAGGTTTTGCCCCAGAGTGCCCAACCAGGAGCTTTCCGCATTAAAATTCAGCTCTGCTTCTTGCACCTGGGCAGGGTCGTAACTGATGCTGAAAGCCAGACCATAAACGTTTTCCGCCACTTTATCCGTTGTACCCAACTCGAGTGGAAACCATTGGCCTGAGCCGCTCAACACCGTATCGGCGTCAATGAACAGCGAAGCGCCACTGCCGCGAATTTCAGGTTGGTATAATTTGGGCAAACCATCGCCGTGTTGGCGTTGCCAGTTGCGGGCCAGGGCGCTGGTATCAGCTGCATCGATCCGTCCATTGCCATCGGCGTCTACAATGGCTAAGTCGATATTGGTGTTGATCAGTGCAGTACCCCATTTCTGGGTATTGTGACGCTCCCAGGTAACTTTGGCATTGGGGCGGGCAGTTCCACGATTACCATAGGCTAGGCCTAGTGGTAAGAGGTCGAATTGATTGACCACTCCATTGGCGTCTGTGTCGCCAGGCCAGATGCTTGATCCGACAATAACAACGCCACCGTAAGGTAGGAAGGAGATGAGATTCTGTTGCGCATCTACGGCTAGTGGAGGTAAGGTGTTGGGGTCAAAAGTGATTTGGGTAGAATCGCCGCTGAATTTGGGCGTAAAACAAACCTCAAATAAGGTATCGCCTGAAAAAGCGACCGGGCTTGGGCTGAAGAATTTTACAAAGCGCAGTTCTCCATTGGCCACATTGCCTAAACCAAAGGTGCTGAGGTCAGCGATGTTGGGCTTGGTATAATTGATCCTTTGGAACGTAAGGGCTTGAGGATCCCAGCGTAATCCAAACTGCAAGCCGCTCAATTGTTGGAACCCATCGGCAATAACGGGGGTGCAAAAAACTTCACCAGTATTGGCTCTGGCGCTTTGTACAACGAGGCGCGGCCTAAACGGATCAGGATACACGATGGTGTCCTGTGGAATCGTATCTTGTGGTATTTGATAGCAGTTGTTAGCGCTCAAGCCAGACAATGAACGGCTACAGCCATTGGCGTCCGTGACTGTTACGCTGTACAAGCTGTCTTTGGCTAACCGAATAGAACTGAAACTGCCCCCAGTTTCCCGGAATCCATTGCTCCACTGGAAAGTGTGGGCACCTGACACGTCCAAACTGTTTACAGTAATGGTGGCTCTTTGTTTGATGCTGTCGTCACAAATGATTCTGTAGGAAAGGTAGACTCCCCCAGCACCTGTGCCATTGATCGATATGGCTACCAACGCGGGAATGGTATCCCGATTGTCGCTTACCCACAATTGGTAATTACCCGGAACCGCGCCGCTGATGCTGGCCGTTTGAAAAGTCCGCCCCTGCCCCGTCCAAAAATACCGATAGGGCGGCACACCTCCACTCACACTTACACTTGCGCTAGCCAATGAATCGTTGCAGGTATTCATAGCCGAACAAATTTGGGTAAAGCGCAAGGGGTTGGGCGTAGAATGGCTTTTTAGATTGACCTTTAGACCTATCAAACCTGTAATCGATTGGGATCGATTGTTCCAGTAGACCACTTCACTTGGCACCGGAGCATCGGTAAAGCGGACGGTGGTGGCTGCTGCGGTTTTGTTTTTGACCACAAAGAGCAGGGAATACAAGCGGGCACCGTCGGGAAGAGAAAGGCTGTCCAACTGAGTCCATGAAAGGCTTAGTAGCCCTTTGTTGACGTTGGGCGAACCAAAGCTAAAATTGCTTTTCTTCAATCCGGGCAGGCCGAAATTGCGCACATCCAGCAACTGCAACACACTGGTGTCCCATTGGGTAGTGTATTGTAGGCCAATCGTGTTGGCATAGTTGCGTATTCTGACGTCCAGCAGCACGGTATCATAGCTGCTGCTATCGGTTCGGGTCAGGTAAATGTTCAGACAATCGGCACTTTGGGCGCTCAATTGTACTGCGAACAAAACCAGGAAGGTGAATAATGCATAAAAACGTTGCATGAGATCTTTCTTTTGTTGCGACAAAGTTAGGGGCAACATGCTGATTGATAAAGGACAAAAAAATGAAATTATAGTTCTAAATGTTATTTTTGTACAATTAAAAACATGAAAATCAGTTTTATACAAAAATTATTATAGAAAATGAAGAAAAATCGATTCCTGGATTTATACCAAAATTTCCCCGCAAAAGAACGAAAGCAATTTGTTTTGTACGTGCATTCCGTTTTTTTCAACCAAAATAAAAACCTGCAAGCCCTAATCGAGGCCATTGAACAATGTGTAAAGACCAAAAAAGCAGTTGACAAACGGGAAATATACAGCCTGTGTTTCCCGCAAGAAACTTATAATGAGCTGAAATACAATAACCTTATTTCCGACCTGCTATACCTGCTCTACGATTTTTTGGCTCAGAGTCGCTATACCCGGGAAAAGGTGCTGCAAAAACAATTGCTCATCCGCAGCTTGCTCGATCAGGAATGGTTGGAGCCCTGTGTCATGCAATTGGAACGGTACACGCAATTGCAAGATGCTCAGACTTGGCAAGACAGCAATTATTGGTATGCAGCCTATCAACTCCAGGACTTGCAGGATCAGCACTTGATGAGTCAAGAAAAAAGAGCTTACACCCCCCACCTGCAAGCGCGTAGTGATGCTTTGGATCGCTTTTATCAGCTCGAAAAAATAAAGATCGCCTGTGATATGGCCAGCCGCAGTACGGCAGTGAAGGCGGAATACCATTGTGTTTTTATCGAAGACATCATCCGATGGTATCAGGAGTACCCTCAGGAATTGGCCAAATTTCCCGCTTTTCAGCTATACCTGGCTGCTTACAACATGTTTACGCACAATGACGATGAGGCTTATTTGCAACTCAAAGATTTATTAAAAACCCACCTCAAACTGATCCCTCAGCAGGAATTGCGCTTGCTGTATACTTATGTGCTCAATTTTGCAGTGTTGCGCATCAATTCTGGCGAAACCCAGTATTATCAGGAAATCCTGCTGTTGTACAAACTGCTTCTGGACGAAGCGATCATTTTTAAAAATGGCACCCTCACTCAGTGGACTTTTACCAACATCATTACCGCAGGTATTCGCACTCGGGATTACGCATGGACGGAGCGCTTCATCGAAGATTATCAACACTACCTGGCTCCCGATCTACACCAAAATGTTTACACCTATAACCTCGTCAGTTTATATTTTGAAAAAAAAGATTACCCATCTGCCCTGCGCATGTTGCACAATGTGGAATTTACGGATGCTTTTTATCACCTTTCTGCCAAGTTGATTCAACTCAAAACTTATTACTTGTTGGCAGAAAATGAAGCACTTTTGGCCCTGATCAACGCTACCCGCCGATTTGTACAACGCAATCGACAATTGTCGGATTATCAAAAAAAATCCAGCCTCAATTTTTTGCATATCCTTCAGCGTTTGAGTCAGTTGCGTTATGCTACTGCGGATATTCGGGACACTGGAAGGTTTGAAAAACAGTTGAAAAATGACCTAACAACCTTGCAACCATTGGTCAATAAGCAATGGTTGGAAGAAGTATTGGAGCAAAGTTTTTTAGTTACAGCAAAACATTAGTAGCTTGCGCTTCGCTGACGGGGTCTTGTAATTTCACTGTTTTGAAACCCAATAAACCCATTGTTTTTTATATTTATCACACATTTATATTTTCAATCTTTTCTTCCTTTTCCCAAAAAACATGACCTTTTACCAGTTTTTTCGTCACAAATAAAAAAACACGTGATGGAAGTAGGAGAAATCTACATTCACTCAGAAGAAGGACGAGCTGTACTTGACGTGAAGAATGACAAACCACAGATCGTAAGCTTAATTGTGCAGGACAAGGTGGGAAAACCTTGTTATGAAGAACAATTCACATTGGATTCGGGCAAACATAGCCTGCAGTTTCCAATTGCCGACTTAAAAGCTGGAACGTATTTTGTATGGCTGCACTATGCAGACAAGACCAAGATGAGTTCTTTTAAAATCACCGCTAGCCCCGGAACAAAGCCGGAAAGCAAAAAAAAATCTTTACTAAATATTAAGTTTTTCTCTTGGTAACATTGAATTTCGTTCACCTCTATCTTTTAATTTGATCTTCCAAGATTCTTTGACCTCGTTCAAATCCTCCCAGCTCTTGTAGGCCCAAATTAGCGATAGTCGCTTCAATCAAACGCTCCGGGTCGGTTTCGTAAGGGATGAAATATTGGCCAGCCTCTAGAAACACCCGGAGTGGTGCCAAACCAATCAACTCAGAACCAGTGACTTCAACCCCAAGCAGCTGAGCTTCCTCGCGACAAGCTTCAAAAGCGAGGTGTACGGGGGTTTGATCTAGGTCGGTGATGTTCATCGATACTTGGGCTTTGCCGTAGGCGGGCATGTACCACCCGATGGCTTTTACTCCCGGGCAGCGGCCAGGAAAGCGCTGCTTTAGCCCTTGCTCATCGCGCTGAATGTAGCCACTCTCCCTCACTTTTTCGGCAATTCGCTGGGCGACCGCTGGATCTTTGGTATTCAAATTGACATTGTAGGCAATCAAAAATTTGCGCGCACCCAATACTGTAGCCCCAGCAAGAAAAGGCCCTTCGGTCGGCCCGTAGTCGGGCTGCCACTCGGGCTGTACAATTTTAGTGGCCAGCCCCTCGTATTCGCCCTGGCGGATATGGGCCAAATTGCGCCGATGCGGTGCCGTGGCTGCGTATTCGTACAAATACACGGGAATGTTCAGCTCTGCGCCTACTTTTTGTCCCAATCCTTGGGCCAGGTTCACCACTTCTGCCATCGTCAATCCACGGATGGGGATCAGCGGGCACACGTCTGTAGCCCCAATCCGGGGGTGAGTGCCCTGATGCTGGCGCATATCAATGACCTGCGCGGCGGTTTTGATGCTTTGAAACGCTGCCTCAACTACAGCATCAGGGGCACCAACAAAAGTCATCACCGTTCGATTGGCATCAAAGCCAGGGTCTACGTGCAAAAGCTTTACCCCTTCCACCCGGCGAATGGAATCGGCAATTGTTTCGATCAGTACAGGATTGCGGCCTTCACTGAAATTGGGCACACATTCTAACAGTGGTTGTTCATTGACTTGTTGCATATCCAACAGGATTTGGGCGGTCTCAAATTAAATGTTAAATATCTGTTTATATCAGTTAATTTAATCTATCTTTCGCCGAATTAATATTGCCCCCTAAGCCGACTTTAACAAATTCACCGGACAAATTATACATCCCGAAATGAACGTTGCCGCATACATCGACCACACGCTACTGAAACCGGATTCGACCCTGGACAACATCCGCCAACTCTGTGCTGAGGCACGTGAATACGGTTTTGCCGCCGTATGTATTCCACCTTATTATGTACATGATGCTGCACGCTGGTTGGAAGATGCTCCCGAAAAAATTCAGGTAGCAACCGTAGTTGGTTTCCCCTTGGGCTATTCCAGCACCATTGCAAAGGTAGAAGAAATCAAACGTGCCATCGACGATGGGGCGGATGAAATAGACGCAGTCATCAACTTGTGTGCTGTGAAAAATCAATTGTGGTCGCACGTGCGCAGCGATGTGGACAGCTTGATCACGGCAAGCCGCATGAAAGGCAAAAAAATCAAAATCATTCTGGAAACGGCGATGCTGACTCCTCTAGAATTGGAGCAAGCTTGCGCCGTCATGGCAGAGTTGAACCCAGATTTTGCCAAAACCTCTACTGGATTCAACGGCGGTGGGGCTACCATCGAAGTAGTACGGCGCATGGGTGAATTGCTCCAACACAAAATAGCCATCAAGGCATCCGGGGGCATTCGCAATTTTGCCGACGCCAAAGCCATGATTGAGGCAGGAGCTACCCGCCTTGGCACTTCATCGGGTATAGCCATTGTCAAAGGAAAAACTGGCGAGGGAACCTATTAGGGGCGATCATCCATCAGTACATCAAGCCTTTAGTACAAGGTGCATTTGTGTATATTTTTTTGTATTTTTGCAAAAAAAACAGATGCAACGCAGCTTTTTTGTTTTGTTCATCCTGATTGTGAGCTTCGGTGCAGCAGTAGCGCAGGGGCTACAAAATATCCAAATCAAAGAAGATCCAGCCATTACCAACCTGATGAGCCAGTACATAGAAGGCAACAAGCAAAAACCGTACATCAATGGGTGGCGGCTGCAGATTTTAGCCACTACTGACCGGCCTAAGCTGGATGAAACACTGAACAATTTCAAAGCCCAATATCCGTTTGTACCCGTAACCTGGCTGCACGAACGGCCTTATTATTTGCTGCGAGTAGGTGCCTATCACAGCAAATTACAAGCAATGAGTTTGCAACAAATATTGAAAGGGCCCTATCCCGGGTCCTACTTGGTACAGGACAGTCAGATCAGTCCCATTGATTTCATTGGATATTAAACAAGCTCTTACAAGAAGTTGAGTTATGTTGGGTAAATTCACCGGGACAAAAACAATCGATTGGGTTGCTTTTTCCGTTTATTTGACGCTGGTTGTCTTTGGGGTATTGATGATTTATGCCTCCACTTACATCGAATACGAGAAATACGGATTCATGCGCTCTTCTGTGGGCAGACAGTTGATTTGGATGGCCATTTCAGCGGTGGCTTTCGGGGTTATTCTCACCCTTGACTGGAAAATATGGCAACTCCTGGCCTATCCGCTTTATACCATCTCCATGATTTTGCTACTCGGGGTACCATTTTTTGGTACAGAGATCAATGGTAACCGCTCCTGGTATATCATTGCGGGCATGTCGCTCCAACCTTCCGAGTTTGCCAAAGTCGGTGCAGCTTTAGCCATGGCCTCCTTTTTGAGTACACCTAGTACCAATTTGAAAAGTTTCCGCAGTCAATTCATTGCCTTTGGGCTATTGTTGATTCCATTCGGCTTGATTCTATTGCAAAAGGACCTGGGGTCTGCTATTGTGTTTAGTTCTTTCTTGATTGCGATGTACCGCGAAGGTTTGTCGCCCAATTACTACATTGGTGGGGGGGCCATTTTAGCCATCCTGCTTTTGGGTTTGATATTTGATCCGATAATCGTTTCCATTGTTATCCTGAGCCTGGGCTTGTGGTACCTAACTACCTTGTACAAAGAACAACTCATCTCCCAACGGATCGTTTCGGGAGTTTTTATTGCTGCTGCAATCGCATGGTGGTTTAAACAAGGGTTGTACAGCTTAGGTGTATTGGCTGCAATATATCTGATTTGGGGATTGATTTATGCCAGCCGTAAAGGTGTCCGCGAAGTAGGGGCTGCTGCCTTGGCCATCATTTTGGCAATTGGCATGTGTGTTTCGGCGAACTATGCGGTGCTCAAAGTGCTCAAACCTCACCAAGCAGATCGGATTCTAGTCTGGCTGAAGCCGGAAGTTTGCGCGGATTGCAAATCCATGTACAACTTCATGCAATCCATAACCGCCATTACTTCGGGTGGCCTATTGGGCAAAGGATTTTTGCAGGGCAGCATGACCCGTTATAGTTATGTGCCAGAGCAGCCTACCGATTTTATTTTTTGTACGGTGGGAGAAGAGCAGGGTTTTATCGGAGCAATTGGGATCATTGGACTATTTTTGGTGCTGATGTTGCGCTTGACGGTGATTGCCGAGCGACAGCGTTCCAATTTCGCGAGAATATACACTTATTGCTTTGTTGGGATATTGTTCATTCACTTTTTTATCAATATCGGAATGACCATCGGGGTGACCCCCATGATCGGCATTCCCCTCCCTTTCATCAGTCGAGGTGGTTCATCGTTGTTGGCTTTTTCAGGCATGATGGCCATTGTATTGAAGATGGATAGGGATCGTTACCGTTTATAGTTTAAAAGTTGAGGAGTTGAGAAGTTGAGGCTACCGCGAGCGACACTCAACTCCTCAACCCCTCAACTCCTCAACTTTTCTTATGTTTTCATTCGACATCCAACATAAAGACCCACAATCTTCGGCACGAGCCGGACTCATTCAAACGGCGCATGGGGCCATCCAAACCCCCATCTTCATGCCCGTGGGTACGGCAGGCACGGTCAAAGCCGTGCATCAACACGAATTGGAGCAAGAGATCAAGGCACAAATCATTCTTGGCAATACTTATCACCTTTATTTGAGACCAGGGATCGACATCTTGCAACAAGTAGGTGGCTTGCACAAATTCAATGGTTGGAACCACCCCATTCTCACCGATAGTGGAGGGTATCAGGTCTACTCTTTGGGCAATACCCGCAAAATCAAAGAAGATGGGGTCACTTTCCGCTCACATATCGACGGTTCACCGCATTTTTTCTCTCCCGAACGCGCCATCGACATTCAACGCATCATCGGGGCCGACATCATCATGGCTTTTGATGAATGTACCCCGTATCCATGTGAGTACGGCTACGCCAAAAAGTCGATGGAAATGACGCACCGCTGGTTGGCGCGTTGTTGTGACCGTTTTGACAGCACCGAGGGTTTGTATGGGTATGAACAAACCTTGTTCCCGATCGTACAAGGCAGCACTTATCCGGATTTGCGCATCCAATCGGCTGAAGCCATCGCTTCTTTCAATCGGCCAGCCAATGCCATCGGGGGCCTTTCGGTAGGTGAACCCGCCGAAGACATGTACGCCATGACCGAGCTGGTTTGTGGCATTTTGCCAGCAGACAAACCACGCTACCTCATGGGTGTGGGTACTCCGGTCAATATCCTCGAAAGTATCGCCCTGGGCATCGACATGTTCGACTGCGTTTTGCCCAGCCGCAACGCCCGTCACGGCCTGCTTTATACCGCCGACGGCATCCTGAACATGCGCAATGCCAAATGGAAAGACGATTTTTCACCCATTGATGCCAATAGTCCCTGTCACAGCAGCCGCTTTTATTCCAAGGCTTACCTGAAGCACTTGGTCCAAAGCAATGAAATTTTGGGGATGCAAATTGCTACGCTGCACAATTTGTCTTTTTACCTGTGGTTGGTGGGCGAGGCGCGTGCGCACATCCAGGCGGGAGATTTTCGGGAATGGAAAGAAGGGATGGTGCCGAGGTTGGAGGCGAGGTTGTAGGTTTTTTTGTACAAACAATAATAACTTTTACTTTTCCACACACTGGTTTTTCCGCGATAAAAGCTTTAAGTTTGTCTCCCTGTCTATAGGCAGAGAACAATACAATTATGGCGGAACCCAAAGATCCATCGATCAAAAAAAATGTGAATTTGACAGGTCGGAAACCCCGTTCGAAGAACGAGGATTTATCGACCTTTGTCTACGGCAAAGTGCCACCACAGGCCATTCCCTTGGAAGAAGCCGTACTGGGTGCATTGATGATCGATAAGGATGCCTTGACCGCTGTATTGGACATTCTCCAGCCCGAAAGTTTTTATCTGGATGCGCACCAATTGATCTACCGGGCCATGTTGCGTTTGTTCGAACGTTCGCAACCGATTGACCTGTTGACCGTTACCGAAGAGCTCAAAAAAACCGCCCACCTGGAAGCCATTGGTGGCCCCTATTACCTGGTGGAACTGACCAACAAAGTAGCTTCTTCGGCGAACATCGAATACCACGGACGCCTCATCGCCCAAAAGTTCATCCAACGTGAATTGATCCGGGTTTCGAACGACATCATCCGCAATGCTTACGAAGACACCACCGATGTATTCGACCTTTTGGACGATGCCGAGCAGGGATTGTTTTCCATTGCGGAAAAAAACATGAGCCGCAGCTACGACACCATGAGTTCCTTAGCCGCCAAGGCCTTGAAACAAATGGAAGAACTCAAGGGCAAGGAAGATGGCCTTACCGGGGTTCCGACGGGTTTTGTGGATTTGGATCGGATTACCTCGGGCTGGCAACCTTCCGACTTGATCATCATGGCGGCTCGCCCAGGTATGGGTAAAACCTCGTTGGTACTTTCTCTGGCCAAAAATGCGGCCCTGGACTACAACAAAGGGGTAGCGGTATTTTCCTTGGAAATGGCCTCCATCCAGTTGGCGCAACGTCTGATCTCTATGGAGTCGGAAGTGCCACTTCATAAAATGCGCAACGGTCAACTCGAAGAAGACGAATGGAAGCGCCTCAAAGAAGCCATTGAGCGCGTCAGCGATGCGCCAGTATACATCGACGATACACCGGGGATCAACATCTTTGAACTCCGCGCCAAGTGCCGCCGGATGAAGATGCAATACGACATCCAAATGATCATCATCGACTACTTGCAGTTGATGAGTGGTGGCGGTGAAGCCGGTAAAGGCGGCAACCGCGAACAGGAAGTATCCGCCATCTCCCGCGCACTCAAAGGCCTGGCCAAGGAACTGAGTGTACCGGTAATCGCCTTGTCGCAGCTCAGCCGGGCGGTGGAGACGCGGGGCGGGAGTAAGCGGCCGCAGTTGTCGGACTTGAGAGAGAGCGGATCGATCGAACAAGATGCTGATATGGTTACGTTTATATATAGACCAGAATATTATCAGATCCTCGAAGACGAACAAGGCCAATCCCTCAAAGGCATCGCCGAAATCATCATTGCCAAAAACCGCCACGGGGCCCAGGATACGGTGCGGCTGAAATTCACTGGTGAGTTTGCACGCTTCAGCAACCTGGACGACCCGGACTTTGGCAGTTTCCCCAGCGATGTGTTCAGCAATCCATTGCCCAGCAACATCATTACCATGCCCTCACGCTTCAACGATGAGGAGGATATTCCATTCTGATTTCACAGGATAAAACGCCCATTTTGCAGACAAAACCTCTCGATTTACCAATCGTTTGGGTAGATGACTTTTAGGTACAGTATTTTTGCTTCATCACAACCAAGCAACCATGTACTGCATCGAAACAACCCACTTAAGTCACCAATTTGCCCCCGGCAAAAACATCCTGGACGACATCAATCTCCAGGTACCCACCGGGAGCATCTACGGTTTTTTAGGCCCCAATGGTGCCGGAAAAACCACCACTTTGCGCCTGATTTTAGGGCTGCTCAAAAAGCAAAAAGGGGAAATCCGCATTTTTGGCCAAAGCCTGGCCCAAAATCGGGTCGCCATCCTCCGCAAGCTAGGCTCGCTGATCGAAACGCCCTCCCTCTACGGGCACCTGACCGCCGCCGAAAACCTGCTGTTGCTGCAAAAAATTTACCAGTGCCCTAAATCCCGCGTCCCGGAAGTGTTGGAACTCGTCGGTTTGCCCGATACCGCCAATAAAAAAGTCAGCCAGTTTTCCTTGGGCATGAAACAACGCCTGAGCATTGCCGTTGCGCTGCTCAACCAGCCTGAATTGCTCATCCTCGACGAACCCACCAATGGACTCGACCCCAATGGCATCATCGAAATGCGCGAATTGCTCAAACGACTCAATCAGGAACGAGGCATTACCATCTTGATTTCCAGCCACTTGCTAGCCGAAATCGAAAAACTGGTGACCCATGTGGGCATCATCCACAAAGGGCAATTGTTATTCGAAGGTACCTTGCCCGATTTGGTGCACAAACAGCAGGAAAGCTCCCGTGTGAGCCTGGTCACCAACGACAATACCCGCTCCTTACAATTGCTTCAAACCCTACAACCCAACGCGCAACAGCAAAATGGCAAACTGCTGCTCCCTTTGCTGCCCCCGGAGCAAATCGCCCAACTCAACCGCCATTTGGTCCAAAACGACATCGACGTATACCACCTGGCGGTAGAAAAAAATGACCTGGAAAGCATTTTTATGGAACTGGTTAAAAACTAAAAACATGGCAACGATTCTTTTCAATAGCATCCAAAGTGAATGGATGAAAACCAAACGCAGCGCAGCTTTTTGGTTGGTGCTCATTGGCGGCTTCTTTATTCCTGGTATTTTGACGCTGATGTATATGGTGTACATCAAACGATTGGGGGCGATCTATTCTGCAGAAAAGTTTTGGGAAAAATGGCTCATCAACGGCTGGGAGTCCATGTCAATCTTTTTGCTGCCGATGGGAATCGTGTTGGCAACCAGTTTGATTGCACAATTGGAGTATAAAAACAATGGCTGGAAACAAGTACATACCACGCCTCAAAGTTTGACTACCGTTTTTGTAGCCAAATACACCGTGGTCTTGCTACTGATGTTGCAGTTGTTTGTACTCTTTGGGCTGGGGATGTACCTAGCTGGGGCCATTCCGGCCTGGTATTATGGGCATATCCCTTACCCGAAGGAGACATTCCCCTGGGGCAGATTCATTCAGATCAATGCTTCTTTTTATGTAATGGCCCTGCCCATTGTGGCTTTGCAATTCCTGTTGAGTCTACAATTCAAAAACTTCATGGTGTCCCTGGGGGCTGGAGTGGGGCTGGTGGTCGCTTCGATCATGGTCCTGTCCTGGCGGTATGTTTATTTGGTTCCATATACCTACGGTGCGATCCACATGTTGCAATTGCAGGGCAAAATGCGTTTTAAGAGCAATATCCTCGACATCCATTACCTGGCTTTGATTTATTTCATTGGATTTACCCTACTGAGCTATATTCTTTACCTTACCAAAAAAGAAAAAGGCTAAGATGCGCAGATCAATCGTCGCCTTGTTGCATGTGGGGTATTGGTTTTTGTACGGCTTGCTGTGGGCACTGATCATCCTGTTGGTAGCTGCAGCAACTCGCTCGGGAAACAACACCCCCCTGCAAACCTGGCGTTTCATCTATTTCATTGGCACTTTTGGCATGATTCCGGCCATCCTGGGGTTTTACACTTTTTATACCTGGTTGTTTGTGCAGTTTTTACAAAAGGGAAAAATTTTAGCGCTGTTTCTGGTCGGATTGGCCGCCGCCATTGGCTGTGGCGTATTGAGTGCAGCGATCATCTCGGTCTTGTTTCCCGATTTTTCCTTTTTTAACGATGGGCTCAATTCAGGTGGAGTAATTACCCTGATCTTGAACATCATCGCCCTATTGAATGGCGGAGTGGGGCTGGTCGTCAGGGGATTCATCAGTTGGTACAACGAAACCAAACTCAAAGAAACTTTGGCGCAAAAGAACTTTGAAATGGAGCTGGCCCTGGTGAAATCCCAAATCAACCCCCATTTTTTGTTCAATACCCTCAACAACATTGATGTCTTGATTGGCAAAGACGCGGCACGGGCTTCGACTTACCTGAACAAGTTGTCGGACATCATGCGCTTCATGTTGTACGAGACCAAAACGGAAAAAATTCCGCTGTCCAAAGAGCTGGAATACATCGAAAAATACGTCGACTTGCAACGCATCCGCACGGCTACACCCAATTATGTGGAGTATGTCGTGGAGGGCGAGGTACACGATCGGCTGATTGAACCCATGTTGTTCATCCCGCTGGTGGAAAATGCTTTTAAACATTCGGCACTGCGCGAAAAGGAAAACGCTGTGCAAATTCGGATTGCGATTAGCGAAAACCAACTGGTTTTTGACTGTACCAACAAATACAAAGAGGGCGCCCAACACCCCCAGGAATACGGTGGTTTGGGCATTACCTTGATCCAAAAAAGATTATCGGCACTTTATCCGAAAAAACACCAGCTGGAAATCTCAAAAAATGGCGATACTTACCAGGTCAAATTAACGCTGTACCAAACATGGAAATCCGCTGCATCATAGTTGAAGACGAACCGCTGGCATTGGAACGCACCCAAGGGTATTTGCAAAAACTACCCTTTTTGAGCCTACTCGCTACTTTCGACAATGCTACCGATGCCCTGGTCTTTTTACAAACCGCAGTCGTAGACCTGATTTTTTTGGACATCAATCTAGGTGAAGTCTCGGGGATTCAGCTTTTGGAAAGCTCCAAAATCAACAGCCTAGTCGTAATCACTACGGCCTACCCAGATTACGCCATCAAGGGTTTTGACTTAAATGTGAGTGATTACCTGTTGAAGCCTTTCGGGTTTGAACGTTTTGTGCAGGCGGTGGATAAAGTGCGCAACCAGTTGGAAAAAACTGAAACCCTGTTAGATAAAAAATTCATTTTTGTCAAAACCGAATACCGCCTGGAAAAGGTGATGCTGGATGAGATTCTGTACATCGAAGGCATGCGCGATTATCGTTGTATCTACACCCTGAATAAACGGATCATGACTTTACAAACCTTTGGCGAACTAGAACAGGAAATTCCTGGTCATTTGATTTGCCGGGTACATAAATCCTACATGGTGGCGATTGATAAAATTGAGTCGATTGAAAAGGAGGTGATAAAAATTCGGGAGAAATATGTACCGGTTTCAGAGACGTACAAGAAGGATTTTTGGAAATTGATTGGTGGGGATAAGGGGCGATAAAAAAATTGTAAGTTTACAGCCAACCTGCAATCCTCATCGCATGAAAATGAAATTCAGCACACTTATCGTACTGTTCTGTAGTACGGTTACCCTTTTCGGCCAAAGCACTTTTGACCAAAGCGCCTCTATCAAAGCCGCTACAGCCTTTCTGGCGACTTTGACCCCGGCTCAAAAAACGGTCGCGAACCTGGCTTTAAGCGATAGTTCCCGCACCAAGTGGTCCAACCTCCCGCTGGAGCAAGTATATCGAAAGGGCATTCAAATGAACGACCTGGCCGATTCGCAGCGGGTGATCATGCACCAGCTGTTGCGTTGCGTGTTGAGCCAGCAAGGGTACCAAAAATTATTGTTTATCATCCAATACGACCAGGCTATCCTGGAGCGGCTGAGCAAAGCCAAAAGCCCGATTGCCCAGCGTTATGGCAATCAGAACTACTGGTTCAGCATATTTGGCACTCCTGGCAAGGACAAAATTTGGGCCTGGAAATTTGAAGGGCACCATATTTCGCTCAACCTGACGTATTCGCCCAAAGGGGTAACCTGTACGCCCATGTTTGTGGGCATCAATCCGGCTTTGACCAGTTCCGGGCCTTACGCGGGCGCTTACCTCATGTTTGAAGAAAATGACTTCGGCAATCAGCTGTTCAATGACCTGAGCCCCGATTTGCAGAAAAAAGCCCGGCTCGGCCCCCACCCCACCGACGCCGATGTGATGACCCAAACGGGCAAAGAGGCCCACATGAAAGATCGAAAAGGAGTACGTTATACAGAGATGACCCCGAAGCAACAGGGTTTTGTGGAAGGCATCATCAAAGCCTGGGTTGAAAACCTGACACCCAGCCTCGCGCAGGAGAAACTGAAGCGCGTCATGGCGAATAAAAACAACTTAGTCTTTAGTTGGCAGGGCAGTTTCAATACGAATGAATTGCACTACTATTCGGTCAAAACGGACACTTTTATCATTGAGTTCAGCAACCGGGATGGTGGCGTTCAGCATTACCATACCATCTGGCGGGATATTTCGGAAGATTTTTTGAGTAAATAAGCTCCAGCTTCGCTAAAATTGCACAAGTGTACAAATCCATTTGAGCCATGGCCAACCCACAACCCAACAACCCCCTGCACGGCATCACCCTCGAAAAAATCCTGCTTCATTTGGTGGAGCAATACGGCTGGGAAGAAATGGGCCGACAAATCAACATCCGTTGCTTCAACCACGATCCCAGTATTAAGTCCAGTTTGACTTTTTTGCGCAAGACGCCTTGGGCTCGGGAGCAAGTGGAGAAGTTGTATGTGGAAAGTCTCAAAAATTGGTAATTCAGTAAGCATAATTGCTGAGGTGAATCTAAGGTGTCTTAGGTTTCTTAGGTGGTGAAGAGTACCCTGCTACGCAGGTTTTTCTTTTTTCACCACCTAAGAAACCTAAGACACTTTAGAATCACCTTAGATTATAGCTACTCGCTCTTCAAACTCTTCACCGGGTTAATCGTCGCCGCCCGGATCGCCTGAAAACTCACCGTCAGCAACGTGATCACCACCGCCCCCAGCGCTGCAAACCCAAATACCCACCAGGAAATCTCCGTCCGGTACTGGTACTGTAGCAGCCAGCCGTGCAAATAATAATAGGCGATCGGCACAGCCAACACACAGGAGATCAACACCAGCACCACAAAATCGCGCGACAACAAACCCCAGAGATTGTTGACCGAAGCACCCAAAACCTTGCGGATGCCAATTTCTTTCGTACGTTGCTCAGCAGCAAAAGAAGCCAAGCCAAACAAACCCAGGCAAGAGATAAACACCGCCAGGCCAGCAAAAGCAGCAGCCAGGGTGCCTACCCGCTCCTCGGCTTCAAATTTTTCACCAAAAGAGTCATCCGCAAACTGATAATCAAAAGGCACCGATGGAATGAATTTTTTAAAAGTCGCTTTAACACTGGCCAAAGATTCGCTGGTACTTTTGGCCGGATTCAATTTGAGGTTGATCCAATTGACATTTTCGTAATTAAGATAATAAACCGCTTGCTTCACCGGATCGTAAGGAGACTGCATCACCATATCCTTGATGACACCAATGATGGTGACTGGTTGGTCATTCCAGATCACTTTTTTGCCAATAGGCTGATCCAGATTCATGAACTTAACCGCCGCCTCATTGATGACCAGCGCAGCAGAATCGGTGGAAAATGCTCGGGAAAAATCTCGGCCATCGGTAAACTGCCAACCCACCGTATTTCCGTAATCATGGGTGACACCAATGGCCGCAAATTCCGCATCCAAACTTGGGTCTTTCCCTTCCCATTCAAAACCGCCCTGGTTTGACCATACTGCAGTGAGGGGACTGAAGGATTCGGACATTTCAACAATCGTACCTTGGCTTTTCAATTCATTGCGCAGCAAGTCGTATTTTCCACGAAAATCCGGAGAGGTCATCTGAATCATAATGATGCCTCGGTTGTCATACCCAAGGGGACGATTTTTGGTGTGTTGGATTTGTTGGTACACAATGATGGTACCAATAATGAAGGTAATGGAAATGGTAAATTGCAGTACAACCAGCAGTTTGCGGGGGATGGAAGCAAAACGCCCCGCCTTAAAGGTGCCTTTTAATACTTTAATCGGCTGAAAGGACGAGAGGTAAAACGCAGGGTAACTGCCTGCTACGAGCCCGGTAAAGAGCATAAAAACCAGACTGGACACCCAAAAAACGGGCTCTCCCCAGGGAAAGCTCATCTCTTTGTCTGCTACTTCATTGAACCAGGGCAAAACCAGTAAAATAAAAACAATCGCCGTGGCAAAGGCAAATATGACCACCAGGAATGATTCACTGAAGAATTGCAGGATGAGTTGCCCCCGCACCGAACCGATGGTTTTGCGAATGCCTACCTCCTTGGCTCGTTTTTCACTGCGTGCTGTGCTCAGGTTCATAAAATTGATACATGCCAGCAGCAACACAAAGGCACCAATGATGCCAAAAAGCCATACATACTGCATGAAACCACCCGTTTGTACACCTTCCTCCCAATTGGAATTCAGGTGCCAATCTTTCATCGGGTGTAGAAATATTTCGGCTTTGAATTTTTTCTCCTCTGCATCTACCTTATCGTATTTGACGTTTTTGATTTTGGCATTGAGTTTTGCGATGTCAACATGATCGGAAACTTGGGCAAAAAGCTGGAAGGAGTTGTTGCCCCATTGGTTTTCGTCGCGGGCAGTCTTGATCCAGTCTTGGGTGGATACATACAGTTCCCAAGATGCAATAAAGGTCAGGTTATGGAAGGAGGTATTGAACGGCAAATCGGCATAAACGCCCGTCACCCTCAAGTTCTCGTTGCCAACCTTAACGAGTTTGCCCATCGGATCAGCATCGTCAAAAAGCGCCTTTGCAGTGGATTCAGCCAGTAAAATGGAATGGAGTTCCTTCAAGCCGTCCTGCGACCCTTGCTGCATTTCCAAAGACAATATTTTGGTGATGTCTTTGTCCATATAATTGCCTTCCTTGGTGATGATTTTATCGCCATAAGTCAATATCTGGTCACCTGGCCAGCTAGCCATGGCCAAGTATTTGAAATCATCACCGTATTTATTTTTGATCTCAGCGGTCAAAGGAAAAGGGATGGAATTTTCGGTTCCTTTCTTGCCATTAAAAGTCTGATGTTGCATCACTTGTACGATGTGATCATAGTTTTTGTGGTGCGTGTCGAAGGTCAATTCATCCCAAATCCACAAGCCAATCAGCATGGCCACGGCCATCCCTACGGCTAGTCCAGCGATGTTGATAAAAGAAGAAACTTTGTTTTTAAAAAGGTTGCGGAGGGCGATGTTGAAGAAATTGCGGTACATAATTAGTCAGTTTTAGATCCATTGGGTAAATGTCAATTTCTATGCCAATAAAATAAAAATCACTAAATCAATGTTTTAAGAATTTATTATTTTTTAAAATGTTCGATTGTGAACAGTAGTGTACGGGCACCTACCCTTTTTAGACACGCTCAGGTTTACGGTCTTTATTGGAGAGTATCCGACCCCGGATTCGACTCAAAGATTCGGGTTTTACCCCTAAATAACTCGCCAATTGGTACTGGGGTACCCGGGTTAACAAATTGGGACGGGTTTTTAGCAAATTCAGGTAGCGTTCCTCAGGGCTGGAGGCGAGGTAAAAGGCCATCAGCTCTCGGAATTGCCCAAATTTTTTCTCTGTTTCAATGCGGCAAAGGGTTTCCATGAAGGGAAAAAGGCGGAACATTTTTTCTTCCTGCCCCTGCGTGAAAACCGACAAGGTGGTGTCTTCCAAGCATTCCCAATATTTTCGGCTGGGTCTTCTTTCTATTTTGCCCAAATCATCGGAGATGGAATCGCCTTCGAGGTAAAATTCGCTGGTTTTTTCCTCTCCATCCACTAGGTAATATTCCCGCACACAGCCTTTAAAGACATAATAACAGACCTGTGGAATCTGTCCTTCGCGCAGCAGCAAGCTCCCCTTTTTCAAGGTTTTGATGGGCACCTCAGTTACAATCCGCTGGATTTCCTCCGTTTGTAAAGGGGTATAAAAACGCAGATTCTGGATCAATTTGTCAGTACATTGATCCAGGCTATGGCAGGGTCTGGGAAAAACAGCTTCGTTTGCGGGTTGCATGGGCAGTTCATTTTGTGGAATTGCCCAAAATACCCTTGGCGGTGCGGATATGCCTTTAATTTTCGATGAAAGCAGAACTTGCTTCGACTCAATGCAGGAGGTGTAAGGTGCTCAGTCCGCCAAATCGATGATCACATTCCCGATTTTTTGTCCACTTCCTACGTATTCAAAGGCTTCGCTGATTTTTTCCAAGGGGTAAGTTCGGTCGATAAGGGGTTTGAACTTCCCGGCTTCCAACAATTTTTTCATGTAGGCCAAACTAGCCTTGATGTCAAAAGGAATGGGAAAAACCACCTTCTTAGCGCCAAAAATTGGAGTAAGCAAGGACAGATAGATGTTTTGCCACCAAGGCCCCAATTCAGACGAAATGTAGACGCCTCCTGGTTTCAACAGTCGTTTGCATTTAAAAAAAGTACTTTTCCCTACGGCGTCAAATACATAATCGTAAATTTCTCCGTGCTGGGTAAAATCCTCTTTTTCAAAATCAATCACCTTTTTTACCCCAAAGGCCTGAATGCGCTCCACGTTTTTAGTGCCACACACCGCAGTGACTTGTACACCTAAATCGTGTAGCATTTGTATTGACGCTGAACCGATGGCCCCAGTCCCCCCATTGACCAATACTTTTTGGCCAGGAGTGACCTTTAGTTTGTTGATGAAATTAATGGCGTAATGGGCGGCTTCGGCGCTGGCCGCCGCGGTTTCATAACTGGCATTTTCAGGCATTTTTATCACATTCCCACTTGTGGCGATGCAAAGGTATTGGGCATGTGACTCTAGGCCGTTGTCATTAAAACCCCATACTCGATCGCCGATTTTAAAGTCCGTTACTTCCTGGCCAATCCCTTCGACCTGTCCGGCAAAATCGGTGCCTGTAATCGGCAATTTGGGCTTGCTGAAACCTGTAAACGCTCGGATAGCCAGTGGCCAACCCGTCAGTAGCGCACAATCGGTACGATTAACGGTAGTCGCATACACCCTGACCAAAATTTCGTTCGCTTTTGGCTGGGGTTGGGGTACCTCCCCGACACTCAATTGCTGGGGAGGGCAGTATTGGTAACGAATGGCTGCTTTCATAGTGAAATTGTTTAGGAGGGTTGAGGGAGGATGAGAACAGGAGTCATCCCGAATTTTTGGTATGACAAACCGCGGATGCGGTTGAATTTATAATAGCCCCGGTCGTCCGCAGGGCCGATCAGTTCTAACAAAAACGGCTTGAAAGCAGCTTCGCTGCTTGTTTTTTAATAACCGCGACGACACGACGACGCGACGATTACACGACGTTTTGCTC
>JAIYAV010000079.1 GCA_027488855.1 Saprospiraceae bacterium | reverse complement strand
CAAATCAAAAAATAGCTCAGTCAACTTGTTTACTTTATTTCATTCCTGTTCCTTAGTAGTGGGGCAAAAATAAGTGATCATTTTTCCTGAGCCAGAGGATTAGATAAGGCACTTTAAATGAAACGTTTACTTATCTAATCCCCTGGCAAAATGATCACTTATTTTTTTATTGCCCCTTAGTGGATTGTGTGCGTGATAAAATTGATGCCGTTGTTTAAGTAACTTTATCAAATCTAGAGCATGAAAAAGATCATCTTGGGGGCATTGCTATTCATGCAAATATCAATGCAAGCTGCTACATACTATTTTTCTACTACTAATGGAGTTGATTCACGTACAGCCGAACAGGCCCAAAGTCCCAATACACCCTGGCAGTCTATTGATAAATTGAATGCCATTATGGGTATCCTAAAGCCAGGGGATAACGTTTTATTTAAACGGGGTGATGTCTTTTCGGGTTTGATAGTGATTAAAGTTTCGGGCACCAAAGACAAACCCATTTTTTTTGGCGGCTATGGCGAGGGAAAAAAACCTATACTTGATGGCCGTTTAGACCTAAAAAGTTGGCGATTCATTGATAACAATACCTGGCAGACGAGTAACGCCACCTTTAATAGCTCACCTACTGCGTTGATGATTAACGATCGATTACAAGCATATGGCCGATACCCTAATGCGGATGCAGAAGATGGTGGCTATTTAAAAGTATCTGCTCATCCCGTCGGCTCTAAAAAAGAATTTGTGGATAATAATCTGCCCGCTAAACCCAATTGGGCAGGCGCAGAGGCTGTAATTCGAACCAAGCATTGGACGTTGGAGAGAAGATTGGTTGCAAAACATGTCAATACAACAATTGAACTTCAAAAAGATGCGACCTATGAAATCACCGATAATTTTGGGTACTTTTTTCAAAACCATCCGCTGACGCTGGATAGGGAAGGGGAATGGTGCATTTTTGAAAACTCAATTTTTTTGTATACCCAGAAAAATCCCAAAGATTTGGACGTCAAACTTGCTTTTGTGGAGCAATACATCAGCATCAACAATCAAGAAAACTTAATAATCGATGGCTTTGACTTGCGAGGAGCTAAAATAAATGCCATATACGCTTTTCAGGTCAATAACCTAACCATTCAAAACTGCAATTTCTGGGGCTCAGGCATCAATGCCATAACCATGATCCCCGGCGGGAAAAACGGCATTGGAAACGCCATCCTCAATAATGAATTTCAACAAACGCAAAACAACGGCATTGTTGCTAGCGGAGATCAATGCCTGATTAAAGGCAATACCATCCGTGCTACCGGTTGCGTTCCTGGAATGGCGCAAAGCGGCCAAATGGGAATGGCTATTCTTGCGGGTGCTGGAACTACTGTTGAGCGAAACACGATTGATTCTACGGGTTATATCCCCATTCGTTTTGGGGGAAGCAATGTGCTGATTAATGAAAATGTAATCCGCTATTTTTGTCTCACCATTGATGATGGAGGAGGAATCTACACTTGGAGCGATGGAAAAACCGAACCCGACAATCGGAAAGTGACCAATAACTTAGTGCTTTATGGAATTGGTGCATCGGCAGGAACCAACAATAACCCGCGTCCGCCCGTAGAAGGGATTTATATCGATGATCGATCCCCCAATGTTGAAGTCAAAGGCAATACCGTGGCTTATTGTAGCAATAATGGAATCTATGTCCACAATGCACGGAAGTGCTCTGTCAAAAATAATACTGTTTTTGGTTGTTCCTTTGCCTTGAAAATTACGCACGACAACCTCGCACCAACTTTTCCTGTAGTAGATTGTGATATTCAAAACAACATACTGGCTTCCAGTAGCTTGGACGCCACTAAAACCCTACTGACATTTCAAACCAGGGATACCACAACCCTGGCTAGACTGGGCATTATGGATAATAACATTTATTGTAATCCTTTCCTAAAAGAAGGATACATCAGGTACATTTACAACCCTTTAGTGACTCAAAAATCGCTGTCGTTTAACTTGGATGAGTGGCGATCTTTTAGTGGCTACGACAAAAACGCCAAGCGCGCTCCCCGCAATTTTTCCTTAATCGAGAAAACGCTTTCTCCGAATTTGATCACGAACAGTTTTTTTTCAATGAACACCAATACCTGGAGCAAATGGGATCCTGTGGGCAATACCTCTAGTTTAGAATGGGTTCCTGACCAACTGGATGGCGGGTGTTTATCATTTAAGGTCTCAAGCAACGGTAAAGTGCCTTCTCGTATTCAGACTTTGCTACCTGCAATTACCAATGGGAAAGATTATGTGCTAAAAATGAGTGTAAAAACCTCCAAAGAAGGGTTGTTGAATACCTTTTTTATTCAAAATATCGCCCCTTATCCATTTGGCTCAAAAAGCTATACGGTGTCCAGCAGAACCGAACGCAAAGACATTGAATTATCCATCCGTGCCACCATGACACAAGAAAAACCAAGTTTATTTGTTAACATCGACCCAGAAGACGGTACGGTATTGCTGGACAATATTGAGTTGTATGAAGTGGCCCTGGTAAATCCCGATAATCGAGTTCGGTTTGAATTCAACACCACCAGTGAAAATAGATTCATTACAGCCGATCAAAACTATATCACTGCTCGCGGTGTCACTTTTTTCGCTGGAAATACAATCGTTATTCCTCCTTTTTCATCTGTTGTTTTATTGAGTTTGTTAACAACTACCCACACCGATGATCCGAATCGCATCGTACCAAAATCAACATTGAGCGTTTATCCGAATCCTTTTCACCAAGGAGATGAATTGTCAATTAAGCTGACAGGATATCCAACTACGGAGGAAATTCATCTGGCCGTTTATGACTTTACTGGGCGATTGATACATCAGCAAGAAGGTCGCTCGATTAAAGGAACTGAAGCAATTTTTAAGCTCCATCAAAGCCGGTTTTCCCCCGGAGCCTATGTCGTAAAAGCATGGACAACAGAGGGATACGGCTTGGCTTCCAAATTATTGGTAAAGTGATGAAGGAACATAAATGAACGGTGGTTTATGGCGGGGCCAACAGCTCTAAACCAATACCTGTAGCGAAAGACCCCGCTGAATCGCTAAAAAAGTACCCCAAACGGTTTAAATTGATATCGACATGAATAAGAACATTCTTCTTTGTCTGCTTTTTATCCCCCTAAATTCCTTTGCCACGGACTATTATGTCTCGGTCTCGGGTTCAAACAAGAATTCGGGTACAGAAGCTAAAAAACCTTTCCGTACCATACAATATGCCGTTGATAGAATGCAAGCAGGTGATAAATGCTATGTCATGGAAGGCATATATCGTGAAACGGTTACTTTTTCTCAATCTGGTGAACTTGAGCAACCTCTATTGATAACCAACTATCAAGGGCAAAAAGTGGTTGTATCTGGTTTAGACTTGGTTACAGGTTGGAAAAAGAATGATGATGGAACCTGGCAAACAAGAGTAGATTGGACTATGGGATTAGGTAAAAACCAATTGTTTTGCGACAATGAGGTAATGATTGAAGCCCGCTTCCCTAATGTACCCGCTCAATCACTCGAATTACCGGTTGGTGGATTGAGCAAGTTACAGCCTACATTCACCCATTTTAGCTTACTCGATGCAGACCATTTAGTGAGCGAATCCATAAAAACATTCCCAAAAAATGCTTGGAAAGGAGCCATTTATTATGGTTTTCATAATTCTGGTTGGTCTGCCCAAACCGCAATCGTTACCCAATCCGACTCTTCAACATTAGCATTGTCGGAAAAAACAAAAAACTGGTGGTTTTACCCAATGAGAACAGTTAAAGTAGAAGAAGGAAGAGGTATGCTGGTAGGGGTTAAGGCCGCCTTAGATGTACCCAACGAATGGATACTTGATGGTACAAAACTAATATTCATACCTCCGTTGGGTACAAACCCTGAAAAGGCAACAGAATTTAAAAGAAGGCAAATTGCTTTTGATTTTTCTAACCAAAGCCATATTACAGTCAAGGGCATTGACATCAAAGCGGCATCAGTACTGATGCACAATGCGTCCTACTGTACCATCGATGCCTCAAAAATGAGCTACATAAGCCATTATACCATCGTCACCGACGGTGGTGGTGGACTAGGGGGAGCTGCCTCAGAAAAGCCCGAAAAAGGCTTGTACATCAGCGGTGAGCACAATGGTATTCTGAATTCAGAAATCAGTTTCAGTGCTGGTGCAGGTATGTATCTTTTTGGGCATTCACACACGATTCACAATAATAACATCAATGAAACTGGCTATGCAGGTTCGTATTCATCGGGTATTTTTATTAGAGGGACTAATGAATTGTATTCGGGCAATCACATTATCTCCTATAACACGATAAGCAATACAGGGCGATTCTGTTTATGGTTTGCGGGAGACAAAGAATCAAAAACAGGTAACCCTATTGCGTTAGGAGGGTCATTAATTACCCATAATCATATTTATAACGGAATGATTCAAGCCAGAGATGGTGGGTTGTTGAGCTCTTTTTCGGTAAATGTAGGAGCTTATGGTAAGCCAACCGAGTTTTCGTACAATGCGGTGCATGACTGCTATGACATCATGGTCATAAAGTACAAATGGAAACTTGGCCTGGTGTATTGGGACAACAACACACAAAATTTAGTGAATCATCACAACTTGATTTGGTCAAAGCCGGGAACAGTCGATATTCCTTACTTGTTCAACGCCCCGGCAGTGAATGTAACATGGGAAGCCAATAACCGCTACTTAAAAAATTATGAAGGCTCTGTCCAAACATTAAAAAACACGGATTTTCCCGACAACAAGCCTTTTGAATTTGGCCACAATACCCTAAACAAACCTGATGTTCCTTTGTGGGAGAATAAAATCATTTACAAAAAAGAAATGAATAAAATACTGACAGAAAGTGCGACAGGCAAAATGGAAAAAATCCCGTTCGATAGTTCTGTTAAATCATTGGTTTTGCGGTTTTCGCTGGATGACGCCCAAATCAATAAGTGGCTAGCTAAGGGTTTGGGTAACAAGGTTGTAAATCCAACCAAAGGCTACACTTACTACAATGTAGGCAATAATAAAGAGGATATTGAGCGGTCTTCTAATAAAATTACAGACAAACACAGCCGAATTAAAGGCGTTGTTGACGGTCATTTTATCAAGTTCAAAAAATTAGATTTAGGGACTGGCTATCAACAGTTGCGATTTCTATTTGCGAGTGACAATGCTAAAAATAAATGGATTGATATAAAATTGGATAGCCTTAACAGCAAAACTGTTCATACCGTTCCACTACCTTATGCTGGTTCAGTCAAAACGAGCGATGGTCTTTATCCATTTGTAGAAGTAAAAAATGCGCTACCAAAAGAGTTGAACGGTGTGCATGATGTATTTTTTCTGTTTAAAGGTGGTGAGGATAAAGAGATTGGCCATTTTCACTCTATATTTTTTGAAAAATACAAAGAAGGGATAAGTCTTTCCACAAACGAATCGGTTCTTGAAATCCGCTTAGATAGCCTAACTGGTGAACTATTGGGACTCATGTATCCAACCAATACAAGTAGTTCGATAAAGGAAAATATTATTCCAATTGATAGTAGAAGTATAACAGGTACACATGATTTGTACTTCATCTATAGAACAACGGGAGCTGTGCCCATTAAATTAGAATCATTTAGGCTAACAAACTGATGAAACCTGCCACTTTTCTTACTCATCAGGGTACAAGGCCTGAGCTATGTGCCCGCCCTGGCAACTCGCCGATATATTCAATCGACTGGGCGATGACTATCCACGCCGTCAGTCCCTCAGCCTGGAACAGCGTAAGCCGATATTTTTTTGACCATATCCCAAAAAACACGCTTGAATTTGTAGTCTAAGCTGTTTATCTTGACTCACAATTGGAGTCGCCATTCGGTGTAGCGCAATTGGCTGCTCCGATGCGAGGACTACCGGATTTATTCATTGCCCATAAGATTGTGCATACTCGGCGGCTTCGTCCAACTGCCCTGTATCCGAAAGCTTGGCGGCCAAGCCTTCGGATACAGGGCTTACTGATGTATGCAGAAGCAAAAACGGAATGGGGAGAAATTGATAATTCAATCCTTTAGCCAACAATGAAAAAGTTAATTTTTATCAGTTTGCTGCTTACCATCAATTTCGCTCTTGCCCAACAAAAGCCGATCGAAATTTCGGGTGTCTATCCAGCTTTTGCGGCATTTAATTCTTCCCCTAACAGCCCAAAACCGCAGGCTGAATGTGGTATTGGGGCATTGGTGCCTTGGGCAGGTAAACTCTGGTATTTATCTTATACTTCACATGACCTGTTCGAAGGAAAAGATAAACTACATTCGATTGATGAGAACTATCAACATGAGGTTCGCCCCGAAAGTGTAGGCGGCACTCACGCCTGTCGTATGATTCACAAGGAGTCAGGCCAACTGATCATTGGGTGCTATTTTATTGATAGAACAGGAAAAGTGCGGGTTGTACCTCGCAAAGAACTGTCAGGAAGGCTTACCGCTGTAACCCGACATTTGGCAGACCCTGAAAACAAAGTTCTATATCTAACTCAGGAAGGAGCCATCTTTGAGGTGGATGTTCATACCCTACAATCTAAAATACTGTTTAAGAAATCTGCAGTGGCTTGGCATGCAAAAGGGGCTTACACGAGTCAAGGTGTGTTCGTTATGTCGAACAATGGTGAAGAGTCTGCACCCACGCCCTATTGGAACGTGAATTATGCAGACCCATTCGGTATAGCAAAAATTGAAATCAAAGCAGATAGCCTTTTTTTAAGTCCAAAACCCAAAGGCCCACAAGTATGGGGTTCGCTCACTGAGTGGGACGGGAAGTCTTGGAAATTAATTGCTCGTCATCAATATGTAGAAGTTACGGGTCCAGGCGGACTAACAGGTGCAAAAACCAAAGATGAGCCTATTTGGGCTACAGGGTGGGACAAAAGTTCGCTGCTTTTAACGGTAAGAGATGCCGGGAAATGGCAAAATTATCGCTTCCTTAAACCAACCTATACGCTGGAAGGACGGAACGGTTCAAACACAGAATGGCCACGCATCAGAGAAATACTACCTTCGAAATATCTAATGTTTATGAATGGCGGTTTTTTTGATTTTCCAGCTACATTCTCGCATAAAAATTCGGCAGGTCTAAAACCGTTGAATACCATGCTTCGCACCGTAACCGATTACACGGTTTGGGATAATCAGCTTGTATTGTCAAGCCAGGAAACAAGTTGGCATGGCATTCTGAAGTACGTTCCCGGACAGCCCAACTCTAACCTGATTTTTACCTCATTGGAAAGGCTAAATCGCAAGGGGCCACTTATCGGTTGGGGAGGCGTATGGCGAGAGGATTATGTAGCTGCGAACAAACCGAGTGACCCCCTCAGCATCAACAGTTTTCAAAATCGGACTTTACACCTTTACCAGACTGGAGCACCAATTGCCACGATTAAAATTGAAGTGGATGAAAACGGTAATAATCAGTGGAAAACCGTAGAATCCATCAAATTAAACGCCGGGCAATATTTAACTCGAAATTTTCCGGGTCAATTCAAATCCGAATGGATACGTTTAGTCAGTGACAAAGACATAAAAGCCACTGCTTATTTTCATGCCTATTCAAATAGAATTTTTGATGTCAAAGAGTATGAAATATTCAAAGGTCTTGAAACTATAAAAAAACAAAACAATTCGTCTACTACTATCATTCGTCAAGGTTTCCCTACTCGTAATTTACAATACCTATCCATTGATGAGCAAGGCAATGAGGCTTATTATGAAGTGGATTCGACGCTTATGTTTATCCCTAAAAATGAAGATAAAACCAGCATTTCAGAGTTAAAAACGACCCATAGTATTGTTCCTGAAATGATGGTAGATGACGCTTCTGTTATTGTGAAAAATGCTGGAGTTATTTATCGTTTGCCCAAAGGTGCAGAAGAATTTAGTAAAACCAATAACATTCGTACCGTAAGAGAGTGTGTTCAAGAACGGTTTCTTGCCAATATACACGGTACTTTTTTTGAAGTCCCTAGAGTGGCGAGTTGGAAAAATGATATCCAAAGCAGTACACCTGATTATGTCAGGATGAAACCCGTAGCCTCACATTCGCTCAACATCAAAGATTTTTGCACATGGAGTGGACTGTTGGTATTGGGTGGAATTTCGCCAGATTCCCAACCTGATGGTCATATTTTCAAGGCGGCTAATCAAACTCATGGCTTATGGTTTGGCGAGATTGACGACTTATGGAAACTCGGCAAACCTGTTGGCAAAGGTGGTCCGTGGAAAAACAGTGAAGTCTTGGCCAATACTTACAGTGACCCCTATTTAATGACGGGTTATGATAAAAAAGTTGCTGAATTTAGCCATGATGCAAAAACTACTGTAAAATTTAGAATCGAACTTGATTTTTTGGCAAATGGCGATTTTTACCACTACAAAACGATTGAAGTGCCCACAGGTAAAACGATTACCTATCAATTTCCGGATGGCTTCTCTTCTCATTGGGTTCGTTTGGTACCAGATACAGACTGCAAAGCCACGGCAATTTTTACATATTTATAAATTTTGGAAACATGAAAAGTAAATTCAAGATATGGATGAAGATTAACGAATGATTCGTTGGGCTCAAACTGGGAATTTGTTGTAATAAATCAAAAGGAAACCAGGGCTGTTTTGAAAAGGCAATTGTGAATAACGAAGGTCTTATCCCAAATTTTCTAATTTAAGGAGTTGCCCTGCGCTCATCACTGCATTGCTGCGCTCGTGTAAAATCGATTGATCTTCTAAGGTAAGAGTTCCATATTTGTTGCACAAACCGGATCCTAAGATGATCAAGTTTACCAGGAACCCCTTACGATGGGAAGGCGAACAAACCACTTTCTGGTTGTTTGGTGTGAATGAATCGTTGCTGAATACCAGGCTTAATTTGATTAAAAAGAAAAGGATACCCGACTGTTAAAGAATCTTTCTAGCATCGTTTTTTGGGAGTCAAAATTGTTTAGATTCGATTACGTATTACAGTGTTCTATTGAAGGAATCGCCCGTGATGGGCGATTCCTTTTTGGCAAATCCATCGCTATTCATCACTGATCGCTATTGCCGAAAAAATCATGAAGAAAGACTACAAGTCAGGTTATCAAACCCCCAATATTTATGGGTTAGAACTATTTCAAGGTATTCCAAACATACACTAAAATGCGCTGGCAAGGACATTTTTAGAGCATGTCTAAAAATAAAGTTTGAAAAGGGCGTCAGCCACTATCTTTAGTATTGAAAAAAATACGAGGTGTGTTCCTCAATACCCAGTTGGGATTTCGATTTACTTCGCCTTCTGGGCTATATACCGGACCGCTGCATTTGGGTGTCGGGTATTTGCATCCTTTCCTGGGGGCAAAAACCTTATGAGGTAGACGAAGCTGGGAATGTTGAACCGATCAGCTTGGCCGGGAATTCCAATTTGTTGCTGCCCTATTTGACCTCTGGCACCTTTAAGGGTAAACTATGTGATAACCATACCATATATTATTAAAATAAATATCGATTTTTGACTAAGGGGATTTGTCAAAACTGTAGTCTTGAAAGATTAAATTTTGGTTAGGTAGACCAAAACCTCACATCAGTCCAAAATTTACGGGTCAAATGCAAGCAAAATTACCTAGAGACGCTGCCAACCAGACCTCCAAAGCAAAATTGCGATTGCTTTCGGAAGACGAAAATTTACCAGCAGACCAAAGTGTGCAGGAGGCCAATGCCAACGATGAGTCGCTCATCCGGCAGGCATTCAAAATAAGTCCAGAGCGGGGGTGTGAATTGTTGTTTCGGCGTTATCACCGTGCTTTGTGCAGTCATGCCATTCGCTTTGTGTATTCCAAAGAGCTTGCAGAAGACATCGTCAGTGAAGTTTTTTGTAAATTCTGGCGAACCCAAGCCTATACCGGCGTGACAACTTCTTTTCGGTTTTATCTTTTCAGAAGTGTGCGCAATACCGCTTATACTTATCTCCGCTTGGAATTCCAGTCATCCATTAGTTTAGAAGCCGCCTTTAGCCTGGAAAGTCCGAACGACCTGCGTCCCGATTACATTACACAGTACGAAGAAACCTCCCACCGCTTGAAGGTGTTGGTAGAAGCCCTACCGCCACAATGCCGAAAGGTTTTTCTCAAAAGCCGATTTGAAGGCAAACGCTATCAGGAAATTGCCGATGAAATGGGACTCTCCATTAAAACGGTAGAAGTTCATCTGGTCAAAGCGCTGAGTTTGATTCGGAAAGGTTTGAAGGACTACCTCATCATGCTCTTTGGCTTGTCGATTTTGTATTTAAAAAATTGGCTGGGCTAATAAGGTGATTGTTTGAAAATGTAGTCTCTCAAAACAGTAAAACACCAAGTATGGAAGCTGAGATCACTAAAGCATTAATATTTGAGCACTTTGCCAATCGAACGACCCCCTTGCAACGCAAGCAAATCGATCGCTGGCTACATGTGGAGGCCAATGAGGAATTGTACTACCAATGGTTGGAGGAATGGGAAAACAACAATCCTGAATATGTGCCTCAAAGTGATGTCCTGATCCAAAGGTACCTTGAATTTTTGCACCATCATCCCGCTGAAACCATATCTACTACTCAAACCACAATAGCTGAACCCCAGATTTCTTCCCGGCGATTGAATCCCTATTGGGCTTCGGCTGCGAGTATCCTGATTTTGCTGAGTGTGGCTTTGTGGTTTTTTCGCACGGAGCTGACGCATCAGCGTTTTCAAACCAACTATGGCGAGGTCAAGTCTTTTGTACTCAATGAAGGCACTAAAGTCACCTTGAATGCCAACTCGACCTTGCAAGTACCCCGTTGGGGTTTTGGTCAATACAACCGTGAAGTTGTTTTACAAGGGGAAGCTTTTTTTGCGGTAACCCACCAACCCAGCAACCAGAAATTTGTGGTCAAAACCCACAGGAATTTTGAAGTGGTGGTATTGGGCACCGAATTTTCGGTTTTCGCCCGCCAGCGTGGAGGGAAAATCGTTCTGGACAAAGGGAAAGTCAAAATCAACTACCAAAAAGCGCAAATCCAACAAACGCTGGTGATGAAACCCGGAGATGTCGTCGCTTTTGATGAAAAAAATCAATTGTCACACCAGACGCTTGCCGAACCCCTAAACTTCTCTTCCTGGAAGGAAAAACGGTTCACTTTTCAGGAAACGCCTTTAACCGAACTGGCTTTGTTGCTGCACGAAACCTATGGTCTGAATGTATCCATCGATTCTGCCCTAATGCAACGCAAGCTCATGGGGTCTTTTCGCGCCGAAAACGTAGATGAATTTTTACAGGCCATATCCGAATTGCTGGACATTCAAGTCCATCAAGAAGGGAAGCAAATCCATTTGATCGAACCATAATACTTTTTCACTCACTTTTACAAGCATCAGATCATGAAGCAACCATTACTTAGGGCCTCGGTATTGAGGCTCCTGGTCATTCTTATGCTGTTTGGATTGCCTGCTGGACATGCTCAAATGCTAGCCAGTACCCAGCAAAAGCAAGCTGTCAGCAGCAATTATAGCCAAACCACAGGCCGTCAACTCAGTGAAGTACTGGCCGAACTCAAACAAAAATACCAGGTTGACATCTTGTTTGAATTGAAAACAGTAGAGGGCATTGCTGTCCCACACAAACTGATTGACCTGAACTTAAGCCTGGAGCAAAACCTCGACAAGCTTTTGCATCCTCTGGGATTGAAATACAAAAAGTTCAATCGGACTTCTTATGTCATTAAAAATGATCAGAAAAAGAAACACCTAGGAAGTAGCGCTGAACCAGAACCTGGAAAAAGCCTGCCGAGCATCGAACGTGCTGCGTTTGGAACCCAACGAATAGAGCAAGTCGCTACCTTGAGGCAATTGCCTGAGGCCGTCCAATCCTCGCTGCGGGTATTAACTGGAAATGTAAGCGATGAAAGTGGCGTCGCGCTTCCCGGAGTTACGGTTTTGATAAAGGGAACCTCCAACGGCACAACTACCGGGGCTGATGGAAGCTTTAGTTTGACCATACCTGATGGAGGTACAACTCTGGTTGTTTCATACATCGGGTACCTGACGCAGGAAATCCCTATTCTAAACCAAAGCAAAATTGATGTTTTGCTTAAATTGGATACCAAGGCCTTGGACGAAGTGGTGGTGGTAGGGTATGGAACGCAAAAGAAAAAAGACCTTACCGGAGCTGTCGCCAGCGTAAATGTTGAAGATACCCGATTACAGCCCAACACCAATGTTTCCCAAATCCTCAGAGGAACAACTGCAGGGGTTCAAGTAATTGACAATGGTCGACCCGGTCAAAGTGGTACAATCCGGATCAGAGGAATCAACTCGATATCTGCTAGTACGGCTCCACTTATTGTTTTGGATGGGGTCATTTATGCCGGGGGAAGCCTGGCCGATATCAATCCAGGAGACATAGAAACCATCGACATTTTGAAAGATGCCAGTTCTACCGCCATTTATGGTTCATTGGCCGCCAATGGCGTCATTGAGATTACCACCAAAAAAGGGAAGGCCGGGAAACCCAAATTCTCATTCAATTCCTACCAAGGGTTTTCGGATTATGCGCATATTCCGGACTATATGAACGCAGAACAGTACCTCGCGGCAAGAAAAGATGCCGAAATAGCCGCCGGAGGGGCAGTCCCTTTTCAACCCATCGAATTAGAAAATATTGCTGCTGGAAAAACAATCGATCCATTCGAGGAGATTAAGCAGTCGGCACCCATGTCAAATTATGAACTGAGCATAGCGGGCAAAGCAGAAAAAGTCAATTATTTCTTCTCAGGTGCCTATATGAATGCCAAATCGCCCGTAAGAGGTGACAACTTTAACCGAATTTCCAGTCGTTTAAATCTGGGCATGCAAGCTACGGACTGGCTCAAACTTGGTGTCAATTCAGGGTATTCTTCCAGAGATGACTCGGGTGTCAGGGCTTCACTTTTACATACCACTTATTTGAGTCCTTATGGAAGTCTATACCTGGAAGATGGGGTTACGCCAAGGGTTTTGCCAATGGACATTGGCTTGGTAAGCAATCCAATTTTTGGAACGATTCGAAATACTCGAAACTCATTGGTCAATGTGCTTTTTACCAACGTTTATGCCGAAGTGAATGTATTGGATGGGTTCTCCTATAAAATCAATGGTGGCTATACTCGGACCGATTCAAAGCTTTTTACCTACAACCCCACTTTTGCGCCAACCAATAGTCTTGGTTCAGGCTCAAAACGCCATGGTGAAAACCAAAATTTCACCTTAGAAAACATCCTGAAGTATCAAAAAAAATTTGCTGAATTTCATAGCATCGATTTAACCCTCTTGTATGGAATTTATGAATTGAGGAATCAATTCTCATCTCTTTCAAGCCAAAACATCTTCAATGATGCCTTGGGGTACAACGCCTTGGAAATTGGCAATAGCTTCAATATTGATGCAGGAGCTGCAAAAAACACCCAGACCTCAAACATGGCAAGGCTTGGGTATTCCTATGCGAGCAAATATTTCCTCACTCTAAGTATCCGCCGAGATGGATTTTCAGCTTTTGGAGAAGGCAAAAAACATGGTGTATTTCCCGCAATGGCTTTGAGTTGGAACATAACGGAAGAAGGCTTTTTGAAGGATGTTAAAAACATCAACTTCTTGAAATTGAGAGCATCCTGGGGCCGAAATGGCAATCGGGGCGTGAGTGAGTATTCTTCTTTGAGCCAAGTGGGGCAAAGCAATTATGTTTTTGGTGATGGTGGCAGTACAGCGGTTGGGCTTTTTCCAACTTCTTTTGCCAACCCCAATTTGGGCTGGGAAACTTCCGAAAGTTTTAATGTGGGCCTGGATTTTGAGCTATTCTCCAGCCGAATTGCCGCTTCTGTCAATTTTTACAATACCAAAACTTTTGATTTGTTGTTGAGCCAAACGATTCCAAATTCCAATGGTTTCGAAACTTTTTTGAGGAATATTGGCGAAACCGCCAATAAAGGACTGGAAGTCGACCTAAAAACCGTCAACATCAAGCAAGGTGATTTTACCTGGAATACGAATGTGGCTTTCTCTTTCAATAGGAATGAAATCGTAAAATTGACCGGAAGAGACCTGAATAAAGATGGTATCGAGGACGACGATATTGCCAGTGGTTGGTTTATAGGCCACCCGCTTGGTTCAAACTTTGACTACGTTTTTGACGGAATTTTTCAAACTGGAGATGACCTTTCTTTAATACCTGGCGCCAAGGTTGGTGATATCCGATTTAAAGACATCAGCGGCCCAGCAGGCACGCCAGATGGAAAAATAACCCCGGATGATAGAACTGTACTCAACAATAGTCAGGCTGACTTTATCCTGGGCATTACCAATATCTTTCGATACAAAGGTTTTAGCTTTTCCTCCACTTTTAACATCAGACAAGGCGGCTATAGCTCGATGTCATCGCTCAACCCGGGTACGAATTTTTACGACCAGGCAAACATTTTAGATCTTCCTTATTGGACACCCACCAATCCGATCAACACCGCCGCAAGGATCGATTACCGAAACCCATTGGGATATGGTTTTTACTCGGATAGAAGTTTTGTAAGGCTGCAAGATGTATCGGTAGCTTATGATCTTCCCAAAAAAGTATTGAATAAAATTCGGATCAACACGCTGCAAATTTATGTCAGTGGAAAAAACCTGATCACCTGGACAGATTGGAAGGGTTGGGACCCAGAATTTGGCTCGGGTGGCAGAGACCCTGGCAGCAATGGCCCTCTACTTAAAACATTCACTACTGGTCTCAATTTAACCTTTTAATCCACTGCAATCATGAAAATATTAAATAAACTAGCGTTCTGTGCTTTCTTCACCTTTTTCGCAACTTCCTGCGGAAATGACTTTTTAGATGAAGTTCCTCTGGATCGGTTCAGCCCTGAAAACCTGCTGACCAATGAGGCAGGGTATGATGCAGCCGTAGTAGCGCTCTATGAAGGAGCAAGACAAGAACACATCATCGCATCGAATAACTTTGAATACATGACCGTTGGAACGGACCAAACCCAATGGGGCCGAAACGATTCTCGGGGCAACAAGGACTACAGCCTCTTGAATTCAAATTTGGATGCAACCATTGTTTATTGGGATTGGGCCTACAAGCAGATGATTCTACGGGCAAATTTAATCCTCGATGACATTGACAATCCTGATTTAAAAATCTCCACCGAGGCAAGAAACAACATCAAGGGACAAGCCTTGTTTTTCAGGGCCTATACCTACAATTTTTTGGCCAATATCTATGGCGGCGTCCCCATCGTTGATGCGCGTTTGATTGCCCCAAAATTCGATTTTGTGCGGAACACCAGAGCAGAAGTGCTCAGTTTTGCTGCAAAAGGCCTTGAACAAGCCGCAGAGCTATTACCCCTGGATGTGAAAGACGGGAGGATTCCACGGGCTGCTGCTTTTCATCTGTTGAGCGAGGTGTACATATCCTTGGCCATGGAAACAAAAGATGCCTCTCTTTACGATAAATCAATCAGTGCAGCAAGTAAAGTGATCAATAAAGAGGCCGGGGACTATCAGCTCATGACCGCTCGATTTGGCCCCGCAGCAACTAAACCGGGTGATGTATTCTCGGATATTTTTGCCCAAGGGCAAATCAACAAATCCTCCGGCAATAAAGAAGTGATGTGGGCTTGGCAGTTTGAGTCATTTACGCCAGGTGGAGCTTTTGGTAGCTTTCCGGCAAACAATAGCATTCGTTATTGGGGACCACAGCCTCATAACTTGCGCTCTCCTAATGGGGTCTTGAATATAGTTGCGGACAGCCTGGGTAGAGGTATCGGAGTCAACTCCCCCACCAACTATGTGAAATATGACATTTGGAAGTTTGATCCTGATGACATGAGAAACTCAAAACACAACATCAAACGGGTATTTTATTACAACAATCCTGCGGATAAAGATTACTTTGGTAAGCCTGTACTCACCAAAAAAGGGGCCGATGGGGCATTGTACCTCGCCAGAAATGATGGCTCGCTCACGACTACCAAATTGGATACGCTACAAATTTATTATCCGCTGATTGCAAAAATCCTTGGAACGCCCTTCAATAATGATGTATTGAGTGGAAATACGTCCAAAGATTTCAGCAGAATGAGAGTAGCAGAAACCTATCTTTTAAGAGCAGAGGCCTATTTCCGCAAAGGCGATTTAGCCAATGCCGCCAAAGACATCAATGTAATCAGGACAAGAGCGAAAGCCAAAAACATCCAAAATTCAGACGTTACCGAGAATTTTATCTTGGACGAAAGGTCGCGTGAACTTTTAGTGGAAGAACCTAGACTGCGCACCCTCATCCGCATGGGACGGCTGGTAGACCGGGTTAGAACCTATAACTCTGCGCCGTCGGTACCCAATGGGCCCTCTTCGGGCAAGACCATCAAAGACCACAATAAGTTCTGGCCAATACCACAAAAGGTCATTGATGCCAATACCGGGGCAAAATTTGAACAGAACCCTGGGTATTAAGGCGATTGTGATAAGTTGATGGTATCGCATGATACTTTTTTCTATTGTAATTATTACCAAACCACACTATATACTGTACGCTGCCAAGTTTTGAGCAAACCTATACAAACTTCCTAGTGGAGTCATTACAATTCTATGCCCAAAACTAGGTGGCGCGCAGTATAATTCACTCAACCTATTTCTAAACAATACGATCATGAAGTCAATATTTCATATATTTTTTTTCTGTTGTGTGATTGTTGTTTCGCACAAAACAATAGCTCAAAGCACATATTATGTTTCTGCGAGTGGTGATGATTTATCCTCAGGAATAACCGAGTCCGCTGCTTGGCAAAGCCTATCCAAAGTGAATGCTATGATGAGTAGCTTTGTTTCAGGGGATAAAATTTTGTTTAAAAGAGGAGATGTTTTTTTTGGGCAACTTCGTGTCACAAAAGAGGGTCTAATAATTGGTGCTTACGGAATAGGTGAAAAGCCTACTCTATCCGGTAATGAAAATATTCAAACAAGCTGGGTAGTTTCAAATGGTAATATATGGGAAACTACTTTTGGCGCTAACAAACCCAACAGAATCAATCGACTATTTAAAGCGGGAAGCATTCAACCCCTTAGTCGTTACCCAAATAAAGATGTTAATAATGGATATTTGAATTTTGAATCAAAATCTGGCCTAACCCAAATTACCGATAATCAACTAACCGGAACTCCAAACTGGGCGGGTTCGGAAATTGTGGTTAGAGGGGAGACTTACAGACTTATTCGAACTCGTGTAGCAACACATAATGCTAGCACCATTACTTGGCTTAGTGACCCCGATATTATTAATTTGTATGATGGATTTGGATATTTCTTTTGTAATGATTTGAAAGCCATTGATCAAGAGGGAGAGTGGGCCTATGCACAATCAACGGGGAAAATTTTTCTGCAATCCTCAACAAACCCTAATACAAGTAACATTTCTTATTCTAAAACGGATACAGTACTCGTCATAAGTAGTGCAAACAATGTTGTTATTGAAAATATTAAAATCAAAGATGCTAATTTGTTGGGCATTTCGGTACAGAGTTCTAATTCTACGATTATACGTAATTGTGAAGTATCAGAATCTGGCGGTGGGGGTATTTACTATGAAACCGTCACTGGTGGAACCTTGGAAGATTCTAAGATCCAGAATGTTACGCTCAATGGCATTAATACCAAAAGTACAAGTTCGGGCATGTTAATTCAAAGAAATCAACTGTCAGATATTGGTGACGAAGCGTACCTAAGAGCCAGAACAGGTGTTGGTCTAAATATAGATGCAGGCGGTTCGCAAGTATTAAATAATAGGTTTGAAAACATTGGATATGGAGCTATTGTTTCGGCAGGTCAAAATCTAATTAAGCGAAACTTTATTGACAAATGTTTGTTATTCGGTGATGATTTGGCGGGCATTTATACCAATTTTAATATTAACAATAATGAAGGGACAATCATTGAGGAAAACATAGTCTTGAATGCCATAGCTGACCACAAAGGAGCTCCTTATTTTAATATACGTGCTCAAGGAATTTATGTAGATAATAATTCAACGAATGTAACAGTACGAAATAATACTGTCGCATTTGCTCAGGGATGTGGCTTGTTTTTAAATAATTCAAGAACAGGGAATAAATTTCTTGCTAATACTTCTTTTTCATGTGGAGAAAGTGAAATGGGGATTAACAACAACAACCCAGCACAAGGTCCCATCGAAGTAAGTGATAATATTTTGGTTACTAACCAAAAAGACCCAAATCATAAAGTAATAGACATAAGGTCACCTTCTATTGATTATAGCCTAATCGGTAATTTTAAAGATAACTATGTGGTGAATCCATATTTTCCACAAGGACAAATGATTATTGATGCCCATAGGGTAGGCAGTATCTATAGAGGCGGAAGGAAGACTCCCTATGAGTGGGAATCAAGAATTGCTCAGGTTTCAGGTACAATACCAAGCATGATAACTTATTCAACAACAGTAGTTGCTGACGACAACATTAAATTTTATTACAATGATACCGACAATGACCTAGTTGTTAATATACCGACAGGTCGATTTGTGGATGCCAAAAATAATGCTTATTGTGGTAGCGTTACAATCCAGCCTTTTCGTTCGGTAGTGTTGTTTAAAATTGATGATAGTCCATGTGTTCCTGCTACGCTTTGTTCTTCTCCAACAACACTGAATACAACCAACATTAGTGAGATAACTGTAGGTTTATCTTGGGAGGCAGTAGCTGGTACGCTAAATTATGATGTCAGGTATAGAGTTATTGGAACAAACACTTGGAAAACGCTACATAATTTAAACCAAACAAATGCAAATTTGCAAAATTTATTGAAATTCTCGAATTATGAATGGCAAGTTAGGTCAAGTTGCTATGGTTTAGAAGGAGGCTGGTCTGCTTCTCAAACGTTCACAACTCTGGTAGAAGCTGAATGTACTCCTCCGAGTAATTTAAGCACTAAAGAGTTACTTGGGTCGAGTGTGGTTCTTACTTGGGATGCTTTCAGGGTTGCAGGTAAATATGATATCCGGTATAAAAAAACTACTGAAACTTCTTGGACTGATGTGAATGGAGTGACTGAAACCAACTTGTTTATTGCATCGCTCACACCCTCAACAAACTACGAGTTTCAAGTAAAAAGTGTTTGTAGTGTAAGCAGTTCAGCTTGGTCGTCAAGCCAAGAATTTACTACTCAAGTAGGGGGACAAATTTATAATCTGACAATTGATAACTCATCTCGACAATTAATTTACGATTTTGGCATAAAAAGCGTTTTATTCGGTACAATTACCACCGCAATCCTTGCTGGAAGAACTGCTGATAATAGGTGCGGTGCAGGTGTATATTCATTCCAGTTACCAACTCCAGCCGCAGGTCAAACAATCACAGGTGCAGACTTCAACGTTCGTAATGAGGTTTTAGGGCCTGTAACCGTTGAACTATGGGGATTGCCATACCGTGCATCAGGAAATCCAGAATTGGCCGATTACTATGATGGAGATTTAACTCGTGCAGGAGCAAACCACGCAAGCGCAACAGCAATTGATACTCCATGGCTAAATGGAGAATTACTTCCTGCCCCTGCAAATGTGTTTCCAACAGCCAATGGAAGAGGAAATCTTCGGAGTTACTTCAACAATCAATATGCCAACGGTGCTACGGGGGGGCAATGGGCTTTTTTAAGAATCAATGTTACCGAGCCAACAACCGATTTTCGGATGTTATTTGATAAAGAAGATTTAGATGGGCATGTACCATTCGTTACTTTAATTTTTAGTCCACGAAGCAGCGATATACCATTATCTGTAACAAACCTTGGTACAACTGATGTTAGTAGTACTTCAATTTCATTCAGTTGGCAAGATAACGCTTCAAACGAAACTGGGTTTATTGTTGAAAGAAAACGTCCTGGAGGCTATTATCTACCAATAGCAACACTACCAGCAGGAACCACTACCTACATAAATACTGGATTAAGTGCTTCTCAACAATATATTTATCGTGTACTTGCGATTAATAGCGATGGGGCTGAAGGATATTCAAGAGAACTTAGTGCTACGACAACTGCAAATCCGCCTATTTTACAAGCCGTTAGACAGACCGATAATTCCATTTTACTCACTTGGGTAGATACAGGTACACCTTCTAGTGGTTTTAAAGTAGAACGTAAAAATGTAAATGGGAGTTTTACCGAAATTGCGGTTACAAATGCTAACGTTCTGACTTTTTCAGATCCTAATATCACCTTTGGGTTTCCTTATACTTATCGAGTAAGACGTTTTTTTGAAGCAACGAATTTTGCTTACTCTAATGAAGTAATTGTAAGCGAGTTTTCTTACCCTGATATTATTATTTATAATGCTTTAGCTAATTCAAATCCTAATAATACTACCGGGCAAGCTTCATATACCCATACAACAGCTACAAATGTTGTTTTGCAAACACCAACTACTTTTAACAATACGACCAGTGGATGTTTTGTGAGTCCTGCAACTAATGTGATTCAGCCTGCAACAACTTATAATTCTTCATTGACAACATTTGCAGAATTTGTAGTTCGTCCAGCCACTGGATTTACATTAAATTTAACCTCAATAGATGTAAAACTTAGGATTGCTAGTGGAGCAGCCTTTACTGGATTAGCTAGAATAGCATATTCTTTAGATGGAGTTAATTATATTGACAATGGAGTAAATTTGACTCCAACTGCTGTAAGTTGCTCTGGTACCGCTTTTGGTACCGCTACGGGTTACTCACCCATAGCAACAAGAACTTGGAATTTCTCAGATTTTAGCGTACCCAGTGGTTCAAATGTACGATTCCGAGTGTATTACTTTAACCAACCGACAAATACATCCATTGGTTTACCTTTGGTTACACTTCGAGGTGTAGTAGTTCAAAACGTTGTATCTGCACTGATTCCTGTTAGTGGAATTAATATACCAAAAGGACAAACCGTAAATACAACCATTGCAACATTAACTCCCGTACCTCCAACATTGGGGAGTAGCACAATTACTTCTACTGCAATAGCTTCTAATAATGGGATAACGTTAAGCAATCTGAAAATTAATCCTTCTGGAGCTATTATTGCTGATATTGCAACAACTTGTTCTGCTGATGATAATGGAAACTTTACATTGTCATACAATAATGGGGCACAAAATTTGAGTGCGTCTTTGAATATTTTTACTGTTAGTCAGCCAGTGACGGGCATCACTCTCAATACTCCAACGGTGAGTCTCAACATCAATGCCACTTCACAGTTAACGGCAACGATAGCTCCAGCGAATGCTTGTATTCAAGGAGTTACATGGTCAAGTAGCAATCCAAGTGTAGCCAGTGTAGATGCTAATGGTTTAGTAACTGCTCATGCAGGAGGTATTGCACAAATACAAGTACTAACAACAGATGGCTTCTTTAAGGACTCCGTACAAGTTGTAGTGCTACCAGAAACCATCAGCATAACCAGCGGAAACCTACACAATCAAACTACCTTCTTAGGAACGGCATCGACAAGCAAGTCATATACCTTGAGTGGCTCTAACTTGATAGGTGATATACAGATACAAGCACCAGCAGGTTTTGAAATAAGTACCAACTCAACAACAGGTTTTGCCAGTAGTCTAAGCCTCACTCAAACAAATGGGAATGTAGTTAATACAACGATTTATGTACGTTTGACAGGCGCGAATCTTGGCAATTACAGTGGAGATATTATACACCAAGCAGGGACTGTTGCCAGTATCAGCAAAGTAGCTGTATCAGGGACAGTGAATGCCGCTTTGAAAGTAAAGTATCAAAATGGCGATGTCCAAGTCAATAACAATATGATCAAGCCTTTTCTGGCGATTCATAATGAGGGATTAAGTTCAGTACCTTATAGTGAGCTAAGTTTGCGTTACTGGTTTACGGCAGAAAACTATACAGGCATCAATACGTGGATAGACTATGCACAATTGGGGAATAGTAAAGTAAAGCTGAAATATGTAATCTTGCCCCAAGCCCGCAGTGGTTCATTGGGTTATGTAGAATACAGTTTTGATGGCAGTGCAGGTAATTTAGCTTCTGGTAGTAATTCAGGGATTATCCAGTCAAGATTTGCCAATGTAGATTGGTCACCATTGAATGAGCTTGACGATTATTCTTATAGCAATACAGGTAATGTCTTATCATACAGTGACAAGATTACCTTGTATCGCAATGGTTCATTAATTTGGGGTACCGAGCCATCAACAGTACCGAGTCAATTAACGGTGAAAGCCTATTACGAGAACAGGCAGAATCATGTAAACAGCAATACGATTAGTACTTTTTTAAAGCTCAATAATGAAGGGAATACCCCCTTGCTGTACAAAGACTTAAAGGTACGCTATTGGTTTACCAAAGAAGGGGCTTCAAACCTTAACTATTGGTTAGACTATGCCAAGTTAGGCAATAATAATGTTAGTGTAAGCTTTACGAGTTTGAATCCAGTAAAAGTTGGAGCCAACACCTATCTTGAGGTAGGGTTTACTCCAAATTTAGGAATCTTTTATCCCTTGAGTAGTACAGGTAATATTCAGTATAGAATATCGAAGTCAGATTGGTCCAACTTCAATCAATCAGATGATTACTCATTTTTATTGACGACTGGAATGGTCTTGAACAACCAAATTACCGTTTATTATCAAGGTCAATTGATTTACGGAGTAGAGCCTACAGTCATAAGTAATTTAAGCTTATCAGCAGAGGTGAATGATGTTGAAAAGCTAATTTTAGATGTATTATCGAACCCAATTACAGACAATGAGCTGGCTGTAAAGTTTAGCGTGCCCGGAACCTTACCATGTAACCAAGTACTTTTAAGCCTATATGATCTTCAAGGCAGAGAAGTGAGTCGCTTGTACGAAGGTGGCAAGGAACGAACGAAACAGGTAATCAGCCAATTGAATACTCTAAGTAATGGACCATACTTTTTAAGGTTGGTGGTAGATAACCATCAATTGACCAAGAAAGTATTGATTTCAAGATAGGTTCACTGAGCCCTCAGTCAAATACATCTAGCACCCTGTCCTGAGGAGGAGTACTCTTTGGGGCAGGGTGATCGTTTTTAAGGGGCGGTAAAAAAATGATCACTTATTTTTGCCCCACTACTAAGGCCATTTTTTGATTGTACTTTAATTTTTCAAATAATGAACAGAAGAGATTTTTTGAAATCTAAGCTAGGTCTTGCCGTCGTGCTGATGAGCGTTGCCAATACCATTAAAGCCCAGACTGGAGTAAAAAAAAGGATTCTTCTCCGCTCATCCTGGCAAACGGTCAACATCGGCGACATCGGCCATACTCCCGGCGTACTTCACCTATTGGAAAAATATTTGCCAGATGTGGAGGTAAAACTTTGGGCAGGGGATGTCGGAAATGGAGTGAAAGAAATGCTGTTGAAACGCTTCCCCAGCCTTGAAATCATTACTGCTGCCGATCAGACCGCCCTTAAGCGGGCATTTCAAGAATGCGATTATTTACTGCATGGTTCTGGGCCCTATTTAGTGGCCGACACTGATGTCGCAAAATGGAAAAATGAAACGGGCAAACCTTATGGGGTGTACGGGATTACCTACAATGATGTCAATCAATCATCCAAAGTCAATGACCTATTGACCAATGCCGAGTTCGTGTTTTTTCGAGATTCCTATTCCCTTGAATATGCCCAAAGCGTGGGGGTGAAAAGCAAAATAATGGAATTTGGCCCCGATGGAGCTTTTGCCGTTGACACTTTTAATGAGGCCCCGGCCAGAGCTTTTTTAGCCGCGAACAATCTGCAGGAAGGTAAATTCATGTGTGTTATTCCAAAGTACAGGTACACACCCTACTGGCTCATCCCGAGTAAAAACAGGCCTTTGGATGTCGAAAAAGATGCCACCAATCAGGCCATGAAAGAGCACGACCACCGCGCCCTTCGGGAGGCCATTATTGCGGTGGTAACACAAACGGATTTGAAAATATTGATCGTTCCTGAAGATGAAACCCAGGTGGCGATTGGGAAGGAAATGTTGTATGATCCTTTGCCTACCGAAGTAAAGCAAAAAGTGGTTTGGCGAGACCGCTACTGGCTCACGGATGAAGCGATCAGTACCTATAAACTCTCCGCAGGTTTATTTGGCAATGAACAACACTCGCCGATTATGTGCATCGGCAATGGTATCCCGGCCATCGTTTGCCGCTTCAAGCAGCAGACCAGCAAAGGCATCATGTGGCGAGACATCGGCTTAGGGGATTGGCTGTTTGATTTGGATGTAGAGAAAGAAATTGAAGGGATCGTGCCCGCTGTTTTGGCCATAGCCAAAGATCCTCAAGCCGCTAAGCGCAAGGCATTGCAAGCACGTAAGGTTGTTGTAAAAAAGCAAAAAGAAACCATGGCTGTTTTGAAAAGGGAATTGTGAATGACGAATGTCATAGCCCAAATTTCCTGATTTAAGGAATCAATGGGAGGCGTGACTATCCTGCCCTGCGTTCATCACTCCATTGCTGCATTCGTGTAAAATCGATTGGTCTTTTGCGGTGAGCGTTCCATATTTGTATCGTAAACAGGATCCAAGATGATCCAGTTTACCAGGAACTCCTTGTGATGGGAAGGCGAACAAACCACTTTCTGGTTGTTTAGTGTGAATGAATCGTTGCTGAATACCAGTCTTAATTTGATTAAAAAGAAAAGGATACCCGACTGTTAAAGAATCCTTCTAGCATCATTTTTTGGGAGTCAAAATTGTTTACATTTGATTACGTATTACAGTGTTCTATTGCAGGAATCGCCCATGATGGGCGGTTCTTTTTTGGTAAATCCATAGCCATTAATCTATTGACAATCCACAGGATTTGATTCTGGCCTTTTACTGCATAAATTTTTTTAAACCATGAGACAATTTTTCAGTTCTATTGTTTTTGTAGCTATTCTTCTGGTAAATGCCAGCGCTCAAAACGCGTACCAGGTTTCGATCGACCTTCGGAAGGTCAACAACGATCGGGTTAGTGTGACCGTGCAAACGCCCCGGGTCTCTACATCGGAGATTGCCTTTCACTTGCCCAAAATTGTGCCCGGTACTTATGCCATTCACAATTATGGTGCATATGTGAGCAATTTTAAAGCAATGGATCGGGCCGGAAATCTTTTGGTTGCGGAGCATCCCGATGTCAATACCTGGATGATCAAAGACGCGACCAAACTCTTCAAGGTCAGTTATGAAGTAAACGATTCCTGGGACTCGCCCGAGATCAAAGAAAACATCTTTGAACCCAGCGGTACCAACATTCAGCCAGATTCCTTCTTTGTGCTCAATACCTTTGGGTTCGTTGGCTACTTGCAGCACCTCGAAAATCGGCCTTACAAAGTAAGCATCAGCAAACCCCTGGGTTTTTATGGCTCCAGCTCCTTGAGTGCATCCAAACAGAGCACGCCGGAAACCGATGTTTTTGAGACCAAAAACTACCACGTTCTCGCCGATGCGCCAATGCTGTATTGCGAGCCGGATACCGCCTGGCTAAAAGTTGGCAATACCTCCGTTTTGATTTCGGTGTATTGGCAGGGCAAAAAAAATACCGCCAAAGCATTACTAAAAGACATCAGACCCGTGTTGGAAGCCCATAAAAGTTACCTGGGAGGGAAACTACCCGTCAAAAAGTATGCATTTCTGGTGCATCTCTCGGATAAAAAGAACCTGACTCGCTTCGGTGCCCTGGAACACGCCCAATCCTGTTTTACTTTTTTGCCGTCCAGTTTACCCGCATCAGAGCAGTCGAGCATTTTTAGAGACATTGCGGCCCACGAGTTTTTACACATCATCACACCCTTGAACATCCACAGCGAAGAGATTGGGAATTTTGATTACATCGATACCAAGATGTCGAAACACTTGTGGCTCTACGAAGGACTTACTGAGTATGCTGCGCATCATTCCCAACTCCGAGCAGGGATGATTGATTTGCCAACCTATCTGGACAGGCAGGCTCAAAAGATCAAAAACTCCACCAGCATGTTCAACGACTCCTTGGCGTTTACCGCACTTTCGTTGGGGGCCTTGGACAAGTACAAATCGCAATACCAAAACGTGTATGAAAAAGGCGCGCTGATTGGCCTGTGCCTGGATGTTCTCCTCCTTCAACGCTCCAATGGCAAATATGGCACCCGGGAATTGATGAAAGATTTGTCCAAAACTTATGGTCCGCAAAAATCATTCGCGGATGCCGAGCTTTTTGATAAAATTACGGCCTTGACCTATCCCGAAGTACGCACCTTTTTTAGCAAGTATGTCGAAAATGGTGAACCATTACCGCTGGCCGAAACTTTTGCCGCATTGGGCATCAACTACAACCCCAAAGCGGAAACCAAAGTGGCACAGCAGCAGATTTCCTTTGGCATGGCCTTAGGTGCTGATCGAAAAACCTTACGAATCCAATCTTTGGATGAAATCACTAACCTAGGCAAGCGGCTAAATTTTAGGGTAGGGGATACCTTTGTTTCCATGAATGGTCAAACTTTTGACTTTACTACTTATCAGGCTTGTTTTGATGCATATGCGGCGAGTACTCAATTGGGAGACACGGTGACGTTTGTGGTCAAACGAAAAATTTCGGAGACTGAAGAAAAAGAGATCACCCTCCAGGCCGATATACGGGAAGAGACGGAATTTGTCATTCGGATTGAACCTGCCGAAAAACCCGAACCCAAAAACCTGCTGATTCGGTCGAGCTGGCTGGGGATGGCTGGAAAATAAGATTATGGAAACCACTAGGAGCTGGAAGTACATTCACTGCTGAATTTTGCCCCACTACTAAGGCAAATTCATGTGCTTCATTCCAAAGTACCGATATACAGATGAAATTACCAATACTGCTTTTCTTTTTCTTTGGGGTCTTTATTTCCAGTGCATTAGCGCAGGTCAATCAAAGCCACACTACTGTCGGCTTCACCAACGCCGCCAATTTTGGTTTTTCCCCCAGCGCCACTGGGATCGAAAACATGCAGGCCCTGCAAAAAGCCGTAGACCAAGGAGGTACCATCCAGGTGAGTGAACCGGGCACTTACAACTTGGCGGGTACCGTTTACATCGGCAGCAATACCAGTCTCCAATTTGGCAACGGGGTTTCAATCAAAAAAGTAAACGAGCAGGGTGATTTCTCTCACGTACTCATCAACAAAGGTGCAAAGACCAAAACCTACGACCAAAACATCACCGTGGAAGGCTTGCACATCATTGTGAATGGCATGGACGTCCGCAAGTTTGTAGAAGCATACGGATTACACGGCCAACTAGCTTTTTTCTACGTGAAAGACCTGAAAATTGAACGCTTCCGTTGCCTTGACCTGGGTAAAGCGCAATACGGCATCCATGTCTGCACCTTTGAAGACCTCATCGTCGACGATGTGATCATCAAAGGACAAAAGGACGGCGTACACTTGGGGCGGGGCAAACGCTTCACCATCCGCAATGGCGTATTCCAAACCTTCGACGATGCCATCGCCCTGAATGCCCATGATTACTCAACGGGCAACCCCGAACTGGGCTGGATCGAAAACGGGGTCATCGAAAATTGCCACGACCTGAACGCGGAAAACACCACTGGCTACTTCTGCCGCATCCTGGCGGGTGCCTGGATCGATTGGAAGCCCGGCATGGAGGTGCAACAATCGGATGCAGTGGTATCCAATGGCCGTTTGTACCGGGTACAGGCCAAACCCGATGGCACCCTCTACAAATCAACTACCCAGCCCAGCCACGAAAAAGGCAGTATGGTGCTGGACGGTATCAATTGGGGCGTGGTGCAAAATGACGTCACTTACACCGCCGGGGTGCGCAATGTCATTTTTCGCAACATCTTCCTCGAAAAACCCCGCATTGGCCTTTCGATTCATTTCGACAACGACAAGTACAGCCGCTCCTACTATCCCGGTGCAGCGATTCCACTCCAGCAGCAATTGGTGTTCGACAATGTGCGGGTGCTACACGATCAACCCATTTCGTTCCTCTCCATTGCCACTCCGGTAGACGTGGTTACGCTCAGCAATTGCAGCATCCGCAACAACCGCATTCATTTCCTCAGCAATAAGGCCATGACGGATTACCTCAAAACCAATCTCCTCATCTACGGCTGTAATTTTGGCCACCCAGGCCCCATGGATCTGCTGGTCAATACAGAAGAGGGAAAAGAAGTGCTGCTCAAGACCTTTGGGAATGTAGCTTTGAGTAAGCAATTTTCAGCGCGAATTGTTCCAGGAAAAGGTGAAATCGTTGTGGAATCGGATTTGCCTGGATTGAAAAAGTAGGCATTTATTGAAATCGGGAGAGGAATTGCAAAATTCACACACGATGAGCTTCAACTTCAAAATATGGGTATTAAAAATTACAAAAGCATCGAAAGTATATTGTTTAAAAATGCTAGCAGCTTAAATGCTAAAACAACCGAATTGCTGCATGTGCACCAGATTCGTAAAATAGACCATGCCAGGAAAATATACCGAGAACCCCATAGAACGGGATTCTACGGCTTAGTCTTTATAGAGAGTGGTAAAGGTAAAATATCAATTAATGAAAATTTCTATGAATATGGGAAAAACACACTTCTTGCAACCGCACCGGGCCAAATCATATCTTTTGAAGTAGAGCACATCTCGAATGGATACGTTATTTTTTTTATGCCAGAGTTTCTAAACCAGGACTCCGCCAATACCATTGACAAGCAGTATCCTTTCTTTAAGCTTAACGCAAGGGATAGACCCAAAGTGCCAGAGAAAGAATCAACAATTGAAGCACTTTTTCGGAACATCAATATCGAATTCTATAAAAAAGAGGAAGAGTATTTGAATGTAATCAAAGGCTACTTACTGGTACTGCTAAGTTTAGCGAATCGATACTTCTCAAAAAATGAAGAGCATCTAAAGCAGCCCAATAGAAAATTTGCGGTTACAGCAGATTTGGAGAAACTGGTCCTTCAGTATCTGCCGGAAAGAAAATCAATAGTGTTTCTGGCAGATAAGCTTTCGATCAGTTCAAAACATTTAAACGAAATTGTAAAGCAAACAACTGGCCAAACCACTTCTGAATACATTGCCAATATTTTTATGCAAGAAGCCAAAAAAATGCTGTTGTACTCCAACCTGACGGTTAATGAAGTCGCTTATAAGCTTAATTTTGGTGACCCTTCGTACTTCAATAAAGTTTTTAAAAAACATTTTCAGGTAACGCCACTTGAATTCAAAAATTCCGACAAGTTTTAGGGGGTAATTCAAATTGTCTTGCGACAATTTGAATTACCCTCCATGAAATGGACGCAGTACGTTGCCGAGAGTGCCTCATTCACCCAGAAATGGATAATCAGTATATCCTTTTTCTCCACCACCATACATGGTAGCACGGTCAGGGTGATTTAGTGCCGAATTGAGTTCAAAACGTTTAGGCAAATCCGGATTTGCTAAAAACAAAGCACCAAAAGATATCATTTTAGCAATCCCTTTTTCCAATTCTTGTTCGCCAGTGTTCTTTGAATAACCACCATTTGCCATAACCAAATGCCGAGTCAAAGTGCCAAAAGTTCCGATTACATCTTTGGGGTATTGCGGCAAATTGTCGATTGGGAACATAGGGTTCATCAGATGAATGTAAGCAAGTGGCATTTTATCCAATTGAGCGATGAGATGCGTATAGAGTGCAGTTGGGTTGCTGTCAATGATAGCGTTGAAGGGGATACTTGGTGATAATTTTATGGCAACTTTATTTTCACCAATGGCATCAACCATTTCTTGCATGATTTCTGATACAAAACGACAACGGTTTTCGATACTCCCACCGTACTCGTCTGAGCGATGATTGGCACTTTCAACCAAAAACTGATTGGGCAAATACCCAAAAGCTGCGTGTAATTCAACCCCATCAAAACCTGCTTCAATAGCATTTGCTGCTGCCTGTTTATAATCTTGTACTATTTGTTTTATTTCGGCAGTTTCTAACGCTCTAGGGGTTTCATATTGCTTAGGGCCTTGTGAAGTGAAGTGCTGTTGTCCTTGAATTGCAATGGCAGAAGGGGCAACGGGCAAAACACCATTTTTGTCAATGGAATGACCTACCCGACCAGTATGCCATAATTGGGCATAGATAAGTCCACCCGTTTCGTGCACTGCTTTGGTCACCTTTTTCCAAGCGTCAATCTGTTCTGCGGTATAAATACCTGGTGTAAAAGGGCTTCCTAATGCTTGCTCCGAGATATTTATGGCTTCGCTAATGATCAAGCCTGCACTTGCTCGCTGGGTGTAATATGTTACGGTTAAGTCATTTACGTTGCCATTATGGTCGGCTCTACTTCTTGTCATAGGAGCCATTGCCATACTGTTTTGTAAGCTTAAGTTACCAACTTTGGTTGCTTGCAAAAGTCTCATTCTTTTATCCTAGTTAGGTGGTTAAAAATTTACTTGCCCCATTTTTCCCATTTTGTAGTCTTGCATTACCTGATGAATTTGTTCTTCGCTATTCATCACATAAGAAGCATACCCTATTATGGGTTCGTTAAGTGGAGTTCCTCCAAATAAAATAAAATGGCTATCCTGGTTCGCAGACAAACTTAATGCGTCTCCCTCCTTGTCAAATGAAGTCATTGAGTTAGGCAGAAGTGCTTTTTCATCCGCATTTATAGAGCCGGCTACCAGATACAAACCCAATGTATCCCCAGTTTTTAGAGGGATTTCAATGGTTTCATTTGCGGGCAATTTGACCTCAAATATGAAGGCTGGAGAAAGGCTGTTAATCGGAGATTTATATCCATTCAATTCCCCACAAAGTACTTTTATGGTCGCACCATCTATTCTAAACGTGGGCAAATCTGCGGAAGGGTGATGAAAAAAATCAGGTTCGATGAACTTGTCTTTAGCCGGTAGTGAAATCCAAAACTGCAAACCATGTACTATTTCCGATTCCGTTCTATTTTCATTCATACCTTCTGCATGAACAATGCCTTTTCCTGCTTGCATCCAAGCAATATCGCCAGCATAAACCATTGCATCGTGTCCATAGCTATCCTGATGACGATTGCTTCCTTCAAATAGATAGGTAATGGTCGCAATACCTGCGTGTGGGTGCGGTGGCATGCCTTGTCCACCAGGTTTCTTTTCCATTGGCCCAAAGTGGTCCAAAAAAACGAAAGGGTCAACGTGCTCAATAGCACTCGGAATAACCTGTCGCACACTCGGGCCCATACTTCTACTCTTGTGAGCCTGATGCGAACTGGTGATTTTTTTATTCATTTTTGGAAACTTTGATTGGTTGTAAATACTATAGGGCGAAAAAAATAAGTGCTCCTTGTGCCCCAGAACACCTTCATCATGCCACAAAAGTATTTTGATAAAAGAGAGATGGAATGGTATAAATGTCGGAAAAAACGGTAATTATCTTACCTAGGGGGCGGAAATAAAATAGAAGGGAGATTCGCTCACTTCAACGCTTTATTCCCCACGCACTTAACCCAGATCAATGCGTTGAGAGAGCGCATGGTGAACTAAGCAACCAATGGGTAACGGGGCAAAATCAAAAAAAAGCCCAGTCAAAAAGTACCTTTATTTCGTTTCTGTTCTTAGTGATTACTACCCATAACACCGAACCTCCAACAACCCCGCAGGAACCGCCTCCGCAGGATGCTCCACCTCTATTCGCAACAACTTCGTCACCATTGCTCGCTCAAAACGGATGTTCCGCTGACTCTGGTGATTGCCTACAATTTCTGCCACCAATTCATCTCGATCATTCCAGATTCGCAGGTTTTTGATGCAAAAGGGCATTTCATTTTCGGGATGTGCCATCAGCACCGTTTCCATCGGATGGTCAAAATCGGTATCAAAATGCAGCACGATGTGTTGGATGTTTTGTGGCTCAGGCCATTCCAAATGCAAGGTGGGCTTAGCATCCTGCGGATCGGCTACCCAGGCGTTGGGCTGATTCGTGGGCCGTTGCACCCCGTTGCGAATGTTCTTGGCTTGGAAAGTCTGGATGGGCGTCTTGAATGTCAAGGCCAGGTTTTTGCCCGCTGGCCGACGTTGGGGGCACCAAAATTCAAAAGTCTCCACCCCTATGTCTTCCAGTGGTTCCTGTTTGCCGTAATTGGAAACTGCTTTGTTGATGGCGTTAAACACCGAAACAATACCTGTAATCCGTTGATCGGAAAATGGTAATTTTACCAGTGGATTTTTGTGCACAGTAATAAAAGCGTAGGTCTGAACGGTATTATCGGTACTCAAGGGATGATTGGCCAGGGGAAAAGTCAGGGGTACACAATTGCGGCCTGCTTGTAGGGCGATGACTTGTTTATTCAGTATTAAGTCTGGGGTGTGGTTGTCTATCTTGCTCGACACACGCAGTTCAACTTCCAATTCGGTAGCTGCTTCGGCATGTGGATGAATAATGACCTCAAGGGGTTGCAGGCCTGGCCCAAACTGTAGCGGAATCATTTGCGCCAGCGCAAAATTCATTGCCTGAGGCTCAGCAGTGGGCAACAGCTCGACCAATGCCAGCTCACTGCTTGCTGAAATATGTGCGCTTTGCACCAGGTCTTCGGGATCGAGTAAAGACAAATTAGGAATGTGTTGCCCAGTTTTGAGCAAGGCTTGCTGCAAGGATGAAATGCGCGCCGGATCGGCCAAATCGCGCGGCAGTAAGCCAAATTCGGTACACAATTTGGCGGCTATACCCACTACCTGTCCGCCGTGGGCACTGGTAGCCATCACACGGGAAGAAGCAAAGGCGACGTGACTGGCCGAGATGATGCGTCCGGCTAGGAACAGATTGCTGATGTTTTTGGAATAATAACACCGGTACGGAATCCCGTAGATCCCTTTGCTGTGCCACTGATTGCAGCTGGACAATTCTTTTTCGGAAAAAACGCCATCGGCGGGGTGAAGATCGATCGACCAACCACCAAAGGCTACGTCGTCGTAATGTGCGCGTTGTTCGACGATGTCTTGCTGGATGAGCATGTAATCGCCTTCAAAACGGCGGCTTTCGCGCTTGCCGGGGATGTGACCTACCCATTCGAGGGTCAGGTTGGCGGCATCAGGAAAATTTCCGGAGTTTTTAATGTAATTCCATACGCCGTATACCACTTTCCACAGTTCCCACTTGATGGTTTCGGTGTCGTGTACCGTGTCCAAGCGTCCTCCGTATTCGATCCACCAAAGACGGCAACCAAATTCCTGGGTATTGAACGAGCGAAACTTGGGCACTTTTTGGGCCACGTCGTGCGCAAAACTGGGCGCAACAAAAGAGATGGGTTTGCCCACATCTTTGGAATAAAAATAAAGACTATGCCCCAATAATTCGCCGTAAGCCTGGGAGGGCGCAAATTTTTCCCCGAACTCTTCTTGCGCCTCCGCACCCATACGAAACGCGGCACCAGCCAAAAAGCCCACAATTCCATCGCCGGAAGCATCACAGAAAAGTGGCGCGATCAGTTCGTAGCGAGTGGAGTTTTGCGAACAAAAGGCGTAGACCTTGGAGATGGTATCGGGGTCAGATTTTTCCAAATCATACACTGCGGTATTCAGCAGCAGGGTGATGTTGGGCTCGCTCACCACTTTTTCCAACAGGATGGTATCAAAAATGAGCGGGTTGCTATCGGGGTTGCGGTACATGTTTTCTACCAATAATTCATCAATCACCCCACCTTCACGGGCCCAGCGGTTGTTGTTGCCCATGTGTGAGGTAGCACCCAATACCCAAAGGCGCACCTCGCTGGAGGAGTTGCCGCCTAAAACGGGTCGGTCAGTAATGAGAATTACCTTGATGCCCGCCCGAGCGGCAGTGATGGCACCGCACAGACCCGCCAATCCACCACCAACTACCACCAAATCACCATTGAGGGCGATGTTTTTGGGATTTCTTTTGTCGCTAGCTGTAGCTTTTATCATGATTTCAAGTATCGAAAATTACTTTAATTCAAAGGTTTCGTTCAGTACTGAGAAGCCCGTCGGTTTCCAGACTTCCAGTTTGAGGTTTTTGTCAAAACCACGTACCGGAATTTTCATTTCTGCGCTTTGTCCGGGCTGCAAATTGGGGATTTTTACATTGGCATCTTTGGTTTTGAGGGTATAACCTTTTAGCGGATAAGCCGGGAAATCGTTGCGGGCATTTATACGTACCAGCAATTCATGCATCCCTTGTCCCCCCAACTGGAAGCTTATTTTTTCGAGGGTAAAAGGCGCCATTTCGCGGCGATGGGCTGCATACAATTGGCGTGGGCTGCGATCGGGGCCAACCATACCCCAGGGGCGGTAACCATTGGGGTTGGTACCCACATAACGGCTTTGGTAATCGTTGTACGTCCACCAGGCTGCGCCCACCACATAGGGGCGTTTGCGGATTTCCGGCATGACACTTTCCAGGTGCGTTACTTGTCCGGCTTCACCGGCGGCATTGTCAGCGCGGATACCCCATTCGCTGATCAGGATGGGTTTGTCGGGATACAATTTGTGGATATGATCCAGCACTTTTGCGTGTCCGCCATAGGTGTTGGTACAGATAAAGTCGCAGTATTGGCTGGCCTCGTCTTCCGGTTTTTGGGGCAAAATATTGAGGCGCATGCTCGCAAAAGTGTACAGTCGGGTAGCATCAAGGCCACGACCATAGGCGATCATGTCTTTGGTCCAGCGCTGCCCAGCGGGTGTTTCCGACAGGTATTCATTGCCCACGCTGTAGGCGATTACGCTGGGATGATTCCAGTCGCGCTCCATCATTTCGCGGAATTGCTGTTGAAACTTGCGGCGGAACGTATCGTTGTCCATTTGTCGGGGCGTGAGTTGCCAGTTGCCTGGCTCGGCAATGATCAACATGCCGTAGCGATCGGCCAAATCATAAAAACTTTCGCTGGGCGGGTAATGGGTCAGGCGTTGAAACTCCATCCCCGCTTCTTTCATCAGGCGAAAATCTTTTTCCAACAGCCAGTCAGGCTCCAGGGCACCCTGCCCGGGATAATCCACCACGCGGTTGCCGCCGCCAACACGGATAGGCACACCGTTGAGTAAGAGTTGGGCATTTTGGATTTCCAGTTTGCGGATGCCGAATGAACTGGCCAAGGTGTCTGCGCCCAAGCCCACTTTGAGTTGGTACAAATTGGGTTCGTCCAGATTCCAAAGTTTGACTTCAGTGGTTTTTAGGCTGGTTTCAGCTTCTACGATTGCGGTTTGGCCAGCAAGAATGGTGCTTGGATTGGTTTTCCAAATCAACTTGAGTTGCTGATTTTCGAAGGTAATCAGTGGATTGATTTTAGCTAAACTGCTTTGGGATGAGGCGTTGCGTACCCTTGCTTTCACCCGTACCAGGGCGGTGCCTTTGGCCAAATCGGGGGTAGTTTCTACCTTCAAATTTTCCAGGTATACCTCCGGTTCGACGGTCAAATAAACCGGACGATTGAGGCCCCCGTAGTTCATCCAGCCCATGAAGGGGTCGTTGGGATTGCCGTTGTCTTTGGCTCCCGGAATGGAGCCCGTTTGCCAAGTATCATTGTTGATGGATATCGACAAAAAGTTATCGCCCGCCTTGAGCAGGTTGGTCACATCAAAATGAAACGGCGTATATCCCCCTTCATGGTTACCTACTTTTTGGTTGTTGAGCCAAATGGTGGTCGAGTAATACGCTGCGTCAAAATGCAGCAATATGCGCTTGCCAGCCTGGGGTTGCCAAAGGAAACTCTTCCGGTACCAAACCGTTCCAGTGTAAAACTGATACCGTGGGTCTACCGAAAAACAGTGGGGCACCGTGACCTGATCCCAACCATTGGTAGCAAAAGCCTCCTGGTACCAACCCCGCGCTTCACCTATATCGCGGGCATCCAGTGCAAAGGCCCATTGACCATGTAGTGGAATCGCGTCGGGTTGCCGCAGCGTGAATTGGGCAAAACTGGTGATGGATAGCAATAAAAAGAAAACAATCAGGCGCATGGTATTTGGGTTAAAGCGTAGGTTCATGAGTGGTTTTTTCAATTTGAATCTTCCGCGCTGCCCGCCAGGGAATGATTGCCCCCAGCAAAATCACCATCGAAATGATCCGGGTCACCAGCCCTCCCGAACTGGTCAAAAAACTCAATATCAGCAGGATCAGAGCCACAAAAACCAGTGCGCCAGCGATCACCTGCATGCCGTAGCGGTTTTGCTTTTTGATCTCCAGCGCTTCAGCAGGGTTGGCTTCAAGGGCATCAGCAGTGCGCTGGGCTTTGGAATCACAGTACCGCAAGTATTCGATTGCAATCAGGTTTTTGGAGCGGGCGTAAAGCTCGTAGGCCAACAACAGCAGCAAGGGCAGGCCAATTCCAATGATCGTTTCCAGCGCCCGACTCAACTTGAAATCAAGTAACATTGGCGACAGAATTTTGAAAAATAGGTTGACCGAAAGGCCAATCAGCGTAATCCAAAAAGTGGTTTTGCCATTGAGTCTTTTGGAAAACAGCGCCCAGAGTGGCGGTGCCAACAACGGACCACCCGAAATGGCCGAAATACTCAGCACCACTTCTACTATTCCCCCAGCCGCAGGCACCATCAATGCAATGCCAATCATGCCCAACCCGAAGCCCCAGGAAGACAGCCGAGCGACCCGAATCAGTTGCTTGTCAGATGCATCCGACTTGATAAAACCTTTGTAAATGTCGTTGGTGAATACCGCCGAAACCACGTTCAAGGTGGTGTTCGCACTGGCCGAAGTGGAGAAATACATGCCTGTAAGCATCAGCCCCAACAGGCCCGGCGGCAATACTTTTTGGCAAATCAACAAGTAGGCGTTTTCGGTATCCAGCCCCGTCAAATCCGGATTGATGGCCCGATAAATCATCGGCGGCAACATCCAGATCATGGGGCTGATCAGGTACAATCCCGCAAAAAGAAAGGCCACTTTACGGGCGGATTGGGGGCTGTCGACACTGGTGTAGCGCTGTACAAACGTCCAGTTGCCTCCGATGTAGGCGATGTGGTACAACACAAAAGCCAATACAAAACCGAGGGTGTATTCCCCGTTGAGGAGCTTGAAAAAATCGTCGGGAACCTGCTGGGTAAAGTTGGTAAATCCACCTACCTGGTTCAGCGAAAGAGGCAGCAAAATAAATACCGCCGCCGTCAGAATTACAAATTGCAGAATATCGGTCACCATCACCGCCCACAATCCACCTACAGCCGTGTAGGAAATCATGAACAAGCCCAGCACGATAGTGGATTCAAACAGGGGATAACCCAGCGATACACTCACCAGTTTGGCTACGGGATACAATACTGAACCTTTGATGAAAACCGATACCAATGTAAATATCCCGATGTAAAATTTTTGCACATTTTCCCCCAATCGCTCGCGAATGAACTCGGCCGCCGTGAGGTTGCCCGTGGCCCGCCAACGGGGCGACAAGAACAAACCCGTCACCAAAGCGCCCAAACACATCGTCCACTGAATGGTAACTGCCACCCAGCCGTATTTGTAAGCAATGGAGCCCCAGGCCACAAAAGTACCCGCAGAAAAAAAAGACATGAACAAAGACAGTCCGCCGATGAACCAAGGCACTGCTTCCCCTCCGGCAAAAAATGATTTGAGGTTACGGCCAGTACGGGCAAAAAGCATCCCGATGCCCAGCACAAAGGCTGAAAAAATAAAAATGATGGCGGTATCGATGTAGGCGTTCAAAAGCAGGTATTTTGTTTGTTTATAAATGATGTGGGTTATTGCGCAATGGTCAAAATTTCAAAACCCAGTGCGGGTAATTGTTTGCTTTTGGCCGCCGCACCCTTGATGCTGATGTTGAAATCCGTTGCCTGTGCCCGATTGTTGAGCAAGATCACAAAAATTTTGTCCTTTTTTTCGGTAGTCGCCAAAATGTAGTCAATGGCAGGATGATCCACTTTGACCAGATTTTCATCAATGATTAGCTGGGCTTTTTGTCCATTGATGGTACCAGGGGCAAAACCATAGGTTTGGTGAGGGCCAACCTTGGGCGTCACAAATCCTCGTGGGAATTTTACTTGGCCATTCGAGCGCAATTCTGCCTCTGCCATGAGGTAATCGGTCAACCAGCCAATTTGCCACCAGGCGTGGTGGGGATAAGGTCCGGCACCACGGGTCATGGCATTCCAGTAATAAGAGGCGACACTCGTTTTGGCATCCACAAAAGCATGGCGGCCCCAAGCCCCTGCCCGCGCCAGATCAACAAAAATAGGCTCTTTGGTCAGCCCGTACATCCGAATGAACAAGCCCGCATGGCTGCACAACTGAATCGGCCCTTGGGTATTGGAGGAACCAAAAATCCCACCGTGCTCAAAACTGAGCCCGGCCTGGGCAATTTCCCAATCAGCACGTTCTATACCATTGACCATTTTAGGGACAGTCGTGGGAATGGGATGTGTATAAATGGAAGTGGTATAAAACTTTGCTGCACTAATCGCCGCAGACTTATATTTTACCTGTTGGGTGATGTCGAACAAGTCTAAAAAAGCTTGAGCAGTTTGGGCTGTGGCAAAATCGGGGACGTAACGCGCATCCCCACATACCCCTAAATAACTGCCTTTGGCCACAGCGGCTTGCAGCAACCAATCTGCCCCTTTTTGAGCCGCGGCCAGGTATTTCGGATCCTTCAAAATGCGGTAGGCGACCACCAGTCCGTAAAAAGTAGCACGCAAATCTTGAACATCGCGGTACAGTTCTACTTCGTTGTTGCGGTCGTAAGCCACCGCCCAACTGCCATCGGGCTTTTGGTTTTTCAGCAGCCATTCGGCACCAGCACGAAGGCGCTCTTTGAGCGGCTGATTGTTGGGGTCAAAAAGCAGGATGTTCCCCATGTCGAGCATGGTGTAGTAAGTCACGGCGATGGGTTCGACGACTTCGCCCCATTCCTCCACAAATTTTTTCTTCTTGGCCAGGTAATACTGTCCGGCGAGTGATCCCTTAAAAAAGCCGTCTTCAGTGATTTGTTGCACAAACTTGAAATTGAGGGCGTAAGGCAACACTTTTTTGGTCAACAAGGTGTCCTGCGTCGCTTTGGCCAGCATCCATACCGCACCGTAATCCGAGTTTTTCATGGCGTCTTTATTAGAGCCCACTACTCCACCCAGATAAGATTGTGCGCCAATTTTTAAACCCTGAAATTCTTCAATGTTCCAGAGCGAGGTTTTTGGATCGGTCAAATAATGGTGCATCTGCTGGATGCGGCTGGTCAATGACTGTTGACTTTGCCGCAAGGCCAAACCCGCTTTGAGTTGGTACACGTCATACGCTGCATGATTGATCGCCTTGAACCAGTCTCCTCCGCTGAGGTTGTAACGAGCAGTATGGCTTACTGCTGCTCCCTCTTGCAGGGCAGACTGTGGCTCGCCCAATACCGGATGGTAAAGAGTGGGTGATAGTTGCGCTTTGCGGTTTTTATGCGAAAGGCCAATGAACCAGTCCTGATGGGTATTTTTGTCTTTGGCCCAGGGGTCGCGGCATAAAGTGGGGTCGGCAATCACTGCCAGGGTCAAGCCATTTTTGGTACTGATCAGCGGGCAGAGGGTACTCGCCGAGCGCTCGCGGTACACTACAGGCAGCGCAGGAATCCCGTGCCCGTAGGCGTAAGCTAGCGCAAAATTGGGTTGAATGTAATTTCCCTGAAAGTATCCGGGAACGGTAGCCCAGGCCAAATTGCTTTCGTTAACGATAGCCAGCGTAGGGCTGGCAATGGAAAAAAAGCCTGCTTTTTTTACCATGAGGGTCTGTTTGACGAGGATGTCATTGGGAAATTTAGGGTCAAAATTCCATTCGGAAGTAATGATGCCAACCTCGGTTTCTTGTTCAAAACGCAAGTGGTTGGGAGCAATTTGTGTTCCTTTGCCTGCATAAAAATGGATGGCCGTACCCGCAGTGTTCAGCGAGACAGGATTGGTACTTTCGTCCCATGATTTGGTTTGATAGTGATAGATATCTTCGGGGAATTTGTTCCCAGTAATGCTTTTGAAGGTGGAATCGGATTTGGATTGAGGTTTTTCGGCACTGTACAATATAGTATGTTCTCCGGAGGGCTGCTCTAGATTGACCCAAATCTGGCCTTTTTTAACCGCAATGGTTTTGAGTTGCCAACCTGCTCCAGTTTTTTCCCAACGAAGCCGCAAATGCTGGTTGGCCATGCTCAAGACCTGTGTTGGTTGGGCAACAGATTCCAGCAATACTCCAATCAAAAGCAGGCAAAAAAAGAGGTATTTCATGAGTGATTCTTTGTTTGGGTTTTTCAATAGACGTAATCAAGAAAAAAAGCCCCGATGAAGCATTGTCTTTCGGAAATGCCATTTTTTTGATCGAAATTAAAGCTAGTTTCAAAACAATCAATGGTGTCTACGGCGGAGCACTACACGAAAACTATCGGGAAGCTTCTCGAAACGGGTAGCGATAGCAATATTTAATGAGAATATTTTGCTGATTCTCCGTACATTCTTTCTTTTATTGATGAATAGTCTAATGGTATGATCAAATGTAAAAAGTGTAACCAGGTTGAGTTCATCCAAAAGTCGGGGATCATGCGTGGTAAGCAGCGCTACTACTGCAAGTCCTGTGATTTTCATTTTACCATCACCGAGGCATCCACTCCTACAGAAACCCGCCGCCACCACGAAGTGACCATCATGGACATTGCCAATCAATTGGGTATTTCCAAATCAACAGTATCGCGCGCCTTGCGTGGGCATGCCGACATCCATGAAGCAACCCGCAAAATGATTTTGGATTTGGCACAGCAACTGGATTATCAGCCCAACCCTTTGGCCAATGCCCTGTTGAAACGCCGCACCAATATTGTGGGTATCCTGGTGCCCGAGTTTCGGCATTACTTTTTTCCCACCTTCATCATGGGCGCTCAAGAGGTGCTTTCTAAGGCGGGCTACAATGTGATGATCTGCCAGTCTGATGAGTCGTATGAAACCGAAGTGGCCAACGTAAAAGCACTTTTGCGCAGCCGCGTAGATGGACTTCTGGTATCCATCACCGCCAAAACCGAAAATTTTGACCATTTCCGGGCGGTCATGCAGAAGGAAGTACCACTGGTGTTTTTCAACCGCGTTTGCCCCGAACTGGACACACCACAAGTGATCATTGACGACTATTCAGGGGCTCTTCAAGCGGTGGAACACCTGATTGAACAGGGATATCGGCGCATTGCGCACCTGGCGGGCCCGGTCACCTTGCAGGTCAGTCGACTACGTTTGCAGGGGTATATTGATGCCTTGCAAAAACACCAGTTGCCCCTGGATCAGGATTTGATCGTTTACCACGATTTGACGGAGGAGCATGCTCGGATTTGTACGCGGCAATTGCTGGATATGCCCCAGCCTCCTGATGCTATTTTTGCTGTCAACGACCCTTGCGCCATTGAAATCATGCTCATTGCCAAGCAACGCGGCATCAAAATTCCTCAGGATTTGGGTATTGTGGGTTTCAGCAATGATCCAATTTCAGCCATCATTGAGCCATCATTGACCACTGTAGAACAGCCAGTATGGAAAATTGGGGAGGAGTCGGCTCGTTTGTTGCTGGAACAGATGGAGCGTCCTAAGGTGGAGAAACGGATGCTGGCAACCCGCTTGATCGCAAGGGACTCGTCTTTGCGGGGGAAGTCGTAGGTTTCGAACAATGAACACAAAGCATCCTTGCATCCTTGCATCCAACCAGAAAATTTGAGCCGGATTCGCAAGCGAACCCTTTCAACAAATCCGCCCTCAGCATCGAAGCTGAATTTGAAAGCTCTTCGAGGAGCGGCACCATCAATGGGGTTGGCGAACAGAGCATCCGCAGTGGTCAGGTAGGTTTTAATCTCATTTATTCCTTTTAAGTGCTGCTGCTGTACCCTATTGTACTACAAAAACGACAGCAGCATCCATACTGTAGCCACTTAGTTCATATTGCGAAAAATCTTCCCCCCCTTCCGCCAAGCACCCACAAACAGCCATGCAAACAGCGCCGCCGCCCCATAAGCCCAGCGAGCCGAATTTGGCTCGCCAATCTTCAAAAGCCACTGCGCCAACACCACTGCTGCCAAGGTCAACAAGGCCATCAACCACTGCCGGGCCGCTAAATACAACAACTTTGCGCCATCCCGAATATCCGGCGTACGCACCTCCAATTGCCCTTTGTTCGCTTTTTGTAAGGTTTTGCGCAGCTCATCGGGCAGGGCCAGCAGATTGACCAAGGTGCCTTGCAGTAGGTTGCGGACAAAACCAAACCAGCCCCCTTGCTGGTCTTTTACCAACTCCGTGGCATAGGGCCGAACTACTTCCAATGGATTGAGTTTGGGATCCAGGGTATTGCAAATGCCCAACAGCAAGGTCAAGGCACGATTGAGTAAAATCCAGTCTTTGGGTACCGTCACCGTCCCAGTGATGCCGCTAATGCCGATGTCCTGAATCAGGGCGACCATGCTGTTGTTGAAGGGATTGACCTGGATGTCTTTGAAGTTCAAACCTTCCAGTTTGACTTCATTTTGTAGGAAGTTGCGCATGGCGGCGACCATTTTTTCGGCCATTTGTTCCGCCTCGCGCCCATCGGCTAGGAAGCCCATCAGGCGGATCGCTTCGATGATGCCCTGAGTGTCGTTTTTTACGGCGGATTCGATCAGTTTGGGGATGCCTTCTTTCAGGGCGGGGCTGAGTTGTCCGGTAGCACCAAAGTCGAGTAGTACCAGAGTGCCGTCTTTTTGCACCAAAATATTCCCGGGGTGGGGATCGGCGTGGTAAAAACCATCCTTGAGTACCATTTTGCTGTAAGCCCGCAATAAGGTGCTGGCCAGGGCCCGGCGATCCAGTTTCCAGGCGTCGATTTGCTCCAGATTGGAAATTTTGACCCCATCGTGCCAGGTGCTGGTCATGACCCTGGTGGCGGAATAAGTGGGGTGAATCAGGGGAATGTTCAAGCCCACTTCGTCCAACAAATTGAGCCGGATTTTTTCCATAGACGACGCCTCTTTTCTAAAATCCAATTCTTCCTCAATCATCAATTTGACCTGGGTGTACACATAATCCATACCCTGGATGTTGTAAAACCAGGCGCTGACTTGAATCAATCGGCGGATGATTTCCAGGTCGATGCGAGCAGTGGCTTCGATGCCCATGTGCTGGACTTTGACGACTACTTCGGTTCCGTTAGGCAATTGGGCGCGGTGGGCTTGGCCAATGGACGCAGCCGCCAGTGGCTCTAAGTCAAAGCGGGTAAATAAGTCTTCGGGGTATTTGCCCAGCTCGCTGCGCACGCGCTCACGTACCTGCTCGTAGGGACGGGCGGGGATTTTGTCCTGCAATTCTTCCAGCGGTTTTTGAAAAGTCTCCGGCAAAAAATTGCTGAGGATAGACAACATCTGCCCAATTTTGATGAACAGCCCATCGAGCTCAAGAATGGCTCGTTTGACCCGCTCGGCGTTGCGGACGTGCAGCTTTTCAATGCGCAGGTCGTAATAGCGCTGCCCAAACAACCGTTTGCCCAGCAACAAACCCGCATAACTCAGCATGACCTGCAGTGCAGTGCGGTAGGCTTTGCGGAAACGTTGGCCGCCGGTGAGGACTTTTCGAGAGGACATGGAAGCGCTTTAGAGTTGGAACAATTATTTTTCAACAAAGATTTCGAGCAAAGTCACTATAAAGCACGGATGCTACACTTACGACCAGCGGCATAGCCGCGAAACGTCGATAGCATTCAGGTGGCGCAACGTTTTTAAGGTGCGTAGCACCGAAACCCGGCTATGTTTCGGTGCTACGCACCTTAAAGTTATGTGCTTAGTTCCTTGAGCTAATGACGTTTCGCGGCTATGCCGCTGGTCGTTCCATCTAAGCTTATGCTTCTTCTTGGCGTTGCAACTCCGCTCCAATAGTACTTAGGCTGGCGTGCTAAATCATCTCAACCCTACAGACATTTTATTTCAAAGTTCCGTTGCCTTTCCATACCTTCTGAAAAAATGCTACATGATCCGGCAGTGCATTTTGCCAATACTCCCAGGTATGGGCACCGGGGCGCTCGGTGTATTCGTGTGGGGTTTTGTTGTACAAGAGGCGGCGGTGCAATTCGCGGTTGGGTGCGATCAGGAAGTCATCTACGCCACAATCGAATTTGATAGGCAGGCCGTTGGTCTTCATTTTTTCAGCCATGTTCACTACAGAATTGTTGTAGTAAAAAGCCGGGTTTTCTGCTTTAGGCGGCCAAACGTTGATCTGGCGGTCGGCAATGGCTTTGCGGCGCTCTGGGGTGACATCCCATTGGTCGGTATTGATGTCCAGAGCACCACTCATGCTGCCTGCGGCACAAAAGAGCTGAGGGTTGCGGGTGGCGAGGTACAAGGCACCGTGCCCACCCATGCTCAGGCCACAAATGACCCGACCAGTTTTTTCCTTGATGCTGCGGTAAGTGCCATCCACCTTGGCGATGACTTCTTTGGTGATGAAACTTTCGTAATGGCTGGCTGGATTGATCGGGCTATCCAGGTAATAACCCCCAGTACCACCTTCAGGCAGTACAATGATGAGGTTGTACTCGTCAGCAATGCGGTGCACCAGGTTTTTGTCGGGTGGAGCCATCAACCAATCGCTGAATTTGCCATTGCCCCCGTGCAACAAATACATGGTTGGGTAAGTAGCTTGACCACTTTGGTAACCTTTTGGGGTGACCACCGCGATTTTGACTTTGCGCTGCAAAAAACTGCTGGTGATTTCAACGGTGTCAACCTTCGCAGCATGAATGGCTAGGCTGAAACTGGCGCAGCAAATGGAAAGCAAGAGTTGTTTGAACATGGTAAGTAAGCAGATTTGATGTTAGGTAAACAGGCTCTAAATGTAGGTTTTTAAAGTTGAACTTCCGGTTTTTGCCGTCCTTTTTCCCCCACAATCACCTGCACTGCCAGCATGCTCAAAATCACCAGGCCACCTACAATGGTCCACATCCCCGGTTTTTCCCCATACCCAATAAAAACCCAAACGGGATTCAAAATCGGTTCCATCATGGCCAGTAGCACACTCTCGATAGCCAGGGTGCGTTTGAGCCCGTAGTTGAACAACATGTAACCTACCCCGATTTGAATGACCCCCAGAATGAAAAACAAAGTCCAATGCTCCAGCGTAGGCGTAGCCGATTGCAAAAACCAAGGCAAACAAATCAGCGCAATGAAGAGGTTGCCCCAAAACAGACCTGCATCGTAATGCTCGATTCGGTTGAAGCGCTGGGTAATCATCATGGCGGCCAGTAGGACGCCAGATAGAAGCGCAATCAGATTTCCTTTTAGATTTCCCCCCCCCAAATCTTCCGCAAAAAAGAGCAACATTCCCACAAAACAGACCACCACGGTAATGATGTTCAGCCGGGTCAGTTTGAATTTGAATAAGATGGGTTCGAGTAAAAACACGTAGATCGGCGCGGTGTATTGCAGCAAAACAGCATTAGCGGCCGTGGTGGTTTTGGTGGCGACCACAAAACAAATCGCCAACCCAGCGTATTGCAAACCAACGGCACCAATGATCGGAGTCAAGGTCAGCGCCCGTTGCCGGAAGAAGGCCAAAAAGGTCAGCGCGGCAAAAATCGAGCGGTAAAACAGGATGGTGTACGGATCGTAAGGCAGCAATTTGATGCACAACCCGCCAGTGCTCCAAACGGTGGCCCCGATGAGTACGGCCAGGATGCCGAGGGTGTGTTGGTTTTTCATTTTAGTTGAAAAGTTGAAGAGTTGAAAGGTTGAAAAGAAGTTGAAAGGTTTGATAGTTTGAAAGACGATTGGTCTTATAAACTTAAAAACTTCTTTTCAACCCTTCAACTCTTCAACTTTATTACTTTTTATACAATTCCATCCCTGCCTTCTCATACTTATCGCCCGCCTTCCACTGTGGCCGCTGGGCATTGTCGGCGATGAGGCGAGCCAGATGAGAAAAGGACTGGCAGTACTTGAGGAAATAAGGCAGGTCGATCGATTCGGCTTGGTCGGCTACCTGGTGGTAATACTTGGCGATGACGTCGTCAAACTTGGTAAGACCAGGGCTGAAATCCAGCGCGGGCACCCCTTTTACTGCAAAGGACACGTTGTCGGAGCGATCGAAGAGGTTTTGTTCGGGGGCTGGTTCTGGAAAAACCTTCAAACCTACGCTGTTGGCCGCTTGCTCAATCAGTGCATCCGTGCCTGTGCGGCTCCAACCAATGATGGAAATGTGCTCGGTGCTGTTGTAGCCAGCCCCATCGGTATTGAGGTTGAAAATACACTTGTTGAGGGGGATCAGTGGGTTGTCGGCGTAATATTGACTGCCCAATAGGCCCAACTCCTCACCCGTTACCGCCAGCATGATCACCGAGCGTTTGGGTTTTTGCAGCGCCAGCGCTTTGGCGGCGGTGAGCAGGGCCACGGTACCCATGGCGTTGTCGCGGGCTCCGTTGAAGATGCTGTCTTCTTTGGAATAAGCGCCACCCCCTTCTTTGCCAATGCCTACGTGGTCGTAGTGCGCACTGACGATCAGGTATTCGTCTTTGAGTTGTGGGTCGCTGCCTTCGAGTACACCCACCACGTTTTGGCTGGGCACCATGCGCCGCATAAACCCGGAGCTGCTCAAGTTGGCCTTGAACTTTTTGCCTCCCTGGAGGTCTTTGATGTCGCTGACCGTATTTTTTTCTTTCAACCAGCCATAAAACATTTTACTGGAGGCCTTGGGGCCTTCCTTGGGGGCTACACCCAGGCTTTCTTTGCCAAAATAGCTGGTGAAAAAATTCCAGGGGAAAGACAAGCGGTACAGCTCGATCAGACCCGCTGCGCCGCGCTCGTAAGCCCAGTCGCGTTTTTTCGCCATGGCCCGAAAAACGGCTTGTGGCGATGTTTCATTCGGTGCGCCAGGCAATACAATGACCAGTTTACCTTTGACATCCTTGCCTTTGTAATCGTCTTGCCCGGTTTTTTCATCGATCCAGCCATTGCCTGCAAATACAACGTCCAACTTGCTGAGCTTGGTGGCATCACCCGTCATCACGATGAAGTCTTCCATGAACTTGTATTCGGTTTTGCCAATCATCAAGCTGGCGGAAGCTGGCGGTGTATTGGCTTGAAAACCAATGGGCTGAAAGTAAGAGTTTAGCCCCGGAGCCATGGAATAGCCGTAAGTCCGAAGATGCTCGGCGATGTAGCGTGCTGCAATCAAGTTGCCCGCGGAGCCGGTCCGGCGCCCGCCCAATTCATCCGCAGCCAAAAAACGCAGGGGAATTTCTACATCGGATTGGGCAATGGCAAATTCGGGCGCTTTTTGGGCACCGAGGTACAGGCTAAAGCCTAGGAGGAGGAAAATGAGTGATTGTTTTTTCATAAATCAGGTTTATAGTTTGCAACCTTATAAAAGAATCTTCTCAGCTGGTACAAGTCTCCAGACTTGTACCATTATCAACACGTCTCTGACGTGTATTCGCTCAATATTTTTGCGTTGCTCGTGCGTCAGAGACGCGAAAATGTTGGTACAAGTCTGGAGACTTGTACCAGCTAGCTGGAATCCCTATAAAAGAATCTTCTCCAAATTTGCTGGAGAATAATTGATTGATTTTAAAGTCTTATCGTCATCCTTGCGATAGACGAGGAAGTAAGGCGGCACCTCCCGGATGTAACTCTCCACACCGCGTTCCTGCTGGTAATAAGCGGCAGTAGCCTGGGCTTCACCCAGCGTTTTGCACACCTTACTCATGTTGGAGCGCTGCACTTCATCGAAGAGTTCGCGGAATTTTTCGCCCATGCCAAACTCCAGTACAGCCCCACTGAGTACGTATTGGATGTCGCAGAGGGCATCGGCAATTTCGACCAGATCACCTTTGGCGATGGCCGTTTTTAGCTCGGCAACTTCTTCTTCCAGCAGGGCTACCCGCAGGCGGCAGCGCGCTTCGGCGGGGATGATGGGTTGGGCTTCGATGGGGTGGTGGAAGGTACGGTGGAATTCTGCCACTTGGTTGAGGGCATCGATTTGCTGCATGGTGTCTTTTTTTAGCGCCACAATTTACACGATTTCACAACAATTAATGGGTGCAAGTATTAGCTTTGCAACGCTTTTTGAGCTTGTTTGATCAACCATTAAAAATCTCTGGCTAAAGTGAACGGAACCAACAGATACTTCGACCTGATCGACCAAACCTTTTATTTTCCACAAGAAGGGTTTGACATCGATGTCAATGGTTATTTGGTGTTCAATGGTGTACCTCTGATGTACCTCATTGAAAAATACGGCACTCCACTGAAACTGACCTATTTACCCAAAATTGGTGCCCAAATCAAAAAGGCGCGCAATTTGTTTACCCGGGCCATGAAGTCGCTCAATTACAAGGGCAAGTACCAGTACTGCTATTGTACCAAAAGCAACCACTTTAGCTACATCCTGGAGGAAGCCATCAAACACGAGGTGCAATTGGAAACTTCCTCGGCCTTTGACATCGACCTGATCCGCAAGTTGTACAAAAAGGGCCTGATCGACAAAAACATCACCATCGTATGCAATGGTTTCAAACCCGATCACTACAAACAACGCATCATCGATTTGATCCAGGACGGGTTTGAAAACGTGATCCCGGTTTGTGACAACATTGATGAGATTGAATATTACGACCAGCATTTAACCGGGCAGTGCAAAATAGGCATTCGGGTAGCTACGGAAGAAGAACCCAATTTTGAGTTTTATACCTCTCGCCTGGGCATCCGCAACTCGGATGTGATGCCTTTTTTTAGAGAAAAAATCAAAGACAATCCCAAGTTTAAACTCACCTTGCTGCACTTTTTTGTCGATACTGGCGTCAAAGATAGCTTGTATTATTGGGGTGAATTGCGCAAAGCAGTGCGCTTGTACGCCAATTTGCGCCGCGAATCCGAAGACCTGGAAATCCTGAACATCGGTGGGGGCATGCCCATTCGCAACTCCCTGGGTTTTGAGTTCGACTACAAATACATGATCAAGGAGATTGTCAAAACCATTCTTCAGGCTTGTCAGAAAGAACAGGTGCCCGAACCAGACCTTTTCACCGAGTTTGGCAAATACACGGTAGGGGAGAGCGGGGCGACGCTTTTTTCGGTCTTGAACCAAAAGCAACAAAACGATGCGGAGCGCTGGTACATGATCGACAATTCCCTGATGACTACCCTACCTGATGTTTGGGGCATCGGTGAACGTTTCATTTTGCTACCCATCAACAAGTGGTACAACGAATACCAGCGGGTGAACATCGGCGGCCTGAGTTGCGACAATTCAGATTATTACAACGCGGAGGTCAATCAAGCTCAGGTGTACCTGCCTACTTTTGAAAATGGTGATCCCGAACGTTTGTTCCTAGGGTTTTTCCATACAGGCGCATACCAGGACCAAATCAGCGGTTACGGCGGCATCAAACATTGCCTGATTCCCTCACCCAAACACATCCTCATTTACAAAGACCCACAGGGAAACATCGTGGATCGTTTGTACCAGGCCGAACAAACTTCTGAAGCAATGTTGGAAATATTGGGTTACTAACTACGTTTATACCTTCACTTCTAGCATCGAAGATGCATTCCTAAGGTGCTCTAAGGTGCCTAAGGTGGTTCAAAACAAAAAAGGCCCGAAGGGCCATATAATTTTGAACCACCTTAGACACCTTAGAACACCTTAGAGATCAAACGCCTACGGCGCTAACAAGTATCACTAAAACACCTAAACATGAAAAACCATATTATCCTTGAGCCCGCTACGGGCAAGTTGTTCCTGATGGATGAACAGGGACAGGTTCAATCTTTTGACCTGAGTTCCAGCCTGCTCATCAGCCTGCAAGGGGCGGATTTAAACATTGCTTCGGTGGATCCTTTGGCACCCGATTTATTGGTGCGCACCACCCTTTTGGATCCCGCGCAAGCCCAATTCAACGTCGTTTTTGATGCCAATGCGCAGGTATTGTCCATTGTGCTCATACCACTGTTTCCGAGTTCGGGCGCATCCGCAATGGCGGGTGGTGGAAAAATGAAGCTGGGTTCAGTGGATTTGACTTTGAGCAGGAATACCTTGATGACGATGACGGCCAATTTGGGTGCAAGTGAGGAAGCGGGTCAGGCACCTGAGGCGCCGGGTAGTCAATTGGAGTGGTTGTTGCTCGATTTGAAGCAGTTTAGCTTGGTGGTGGAATTGGTAGACGGGCAGTTGAGTTTGAGTACGATAGCTGTGGGACAAGGAAACCTAGCTTGATTCAAATGGCTGTTGCGCAGCTTCGCTGCATTTTAATTCACCACGACGACACGACGAACACGACGTTTTGCGCTTCGCGCTTTTGAGGCTTCGCCTCTTTTGGCTAAAAGCGGCAGGATGGCAAAACGGATGAAACGGACTAAACGGATGGGAACGGACTTTGACTTGCCTTCGGCTCGTCTTTATCCGCCGCAGGCGGAATAAAAATCCGTTTTTATCCGTTTTGTCCGTTTCATCCGTTTTGCCATCCTGTCGCTCCACGCCGCAGGCGTAAAAGCGCGAAGCGCAAAACGTCGTGTTCGTCGTGTCGTCGTGGTGAATAAACATTTTGGCGTAGCCAAAATCCATCTTTCGATGTGTTCGGTGATTTATTCCCCGCGCTTCACCAACTTCCCACTAAATACCTTTCCTTCCGTGCTCAATCTGAACACATACACCCCCGGCGTCCAATCCCGGATTTGAATTTCATTGCTATAACGATTGATGTTTTGCTGCATCAGCTGCCGCCCGGCCATGTCAAAAACGGTCAGGATGCCCTCTTCATCACTCAAACCAGGAATCGAAACCCAATCACTAGCCGGATTTGGCACCAAATTCAGTGCCCGATTGGCCAATGGCTCCCGTACCGCTGTCGTTTGGCTGCTGCGAAAAGTGGTGCTGTACAAGCTCAATCCCCCCCGGGCGTTGCCCACCACCATGTCCAAAAAACCATCGCCGTTGATGTCGGCTAGGTCGGCTTTGGTGCGGCCACCCAGGCGCATGCCGCCCAACTTGTTGTCACTCATGTTGAAGGTGCCCGCGAGGTTGTTGTCGATGTTGTCGTACAGGCGCAGTTCGCCGTGTTCGGTGCCCAGGAGCAGGCGTAGACTTTGATTTTGGCGGAAAAACAAGGGTGCACTGTAGCCAATAAAATTGCCCTCAGCCGTACCATCCACTTTGCCCAGGCGCTGGATATTGGGCGCGGCATTGTCCAGTGCGGCAAATGCGGCTTTTTGCACCGTGCCTGTATTTTGAAAATAACTGACATTGCCCCGGCGGTTGCCCAGTACGATGTCGGGGAGTTTGTCGCCGTTGACATCTACAATTTGAGGGATGGCACCCTGGCCAATGTCGATGCCCATGTATTTGGCCTGCCACAGCCCAAATTTCATGACTTTGCCAGGGCCAGCGGTGTTTTCGGCGTAGTACAATTGACCAAATTCTGCGCCCACAATGACGTCCAAATCCTGATCACCATCCATGTCGCCAAAAGTAGGGGCTAGGGCAAAATTTTCCCGGTTGTATTGGTTCATGCCCAGCCAATCGCGATCCACCAGGCGATACTTGGGCTTTTGGGTAGTCCCCACATTCTGAAACAAATGAAGGCCGATGGAGCGTTGCCCCTGTGGCAAAAACCGTGCGCCATTGCCCACCACCAAATCCATCAAACCATCGGCATTGTAATCCACAAAGGTAGGGTAGGCACCCGTGCCCAGATCGATCATGTCTTTGACCAAAAAATTGTCTTGTTTGAATTTGAACTCGGGACTTTTGCTAGCGCCGCCGTTTTCATACAGCCACAGTACATTGACGTCTTCCGAGCCGTTGTTCTCATTGGGGGCCACCAGCACTTCTTTTTTGCCATCGGCATTCACATCCACCATGTATACGGCGGGAAAAATGGGTAGGTCTACCCCTTTATCGTTGCCCGGGAAGCGGGGATCTTGTTTGTTGAACCAGGCTTGTTTGCAAGTGCCGCCATTGGTCAGCAGGTTGATGTTGTTGAAAGAAACGTCGCCTACAAAAAGGTCTACGTCGCCGTCGTTGTCCACATCGGTGGTGGTGAGGGTAGAACCCGCGTGGCGAAAATCGACTGAAGTGCCGTTGCTTTGGAAACATTGCCCAGGCGCGGCAGCCAGATTCATGTTGGCGCTGAGGCCATCTTCGTAAATGCCACCCCAGCAACTGGTTTGTAGGGCGAAAATCATACTATCGCGGCCATACCCTTTTTCAACCGACTGGTTTTGGTAAAACTCAATGTAGCCCCCCGAAATGTTAAACGTCAGGATGTCCAGATCGGAGTCACAATCCACATCTTCGATGGAGGGGATGTCGATGCGGGTGATGTACACCTGGGCTTTGCCGCCGGATTTGAGCGGGAAAAAAGCCAAGTTGAAGGGGCCTTTGAAGGGGTATCGTTTGAAGGCGAGTTTGTTGTCTTGCCAGAATCCGGTATAAGCCGTGAGGCCATCAATACCGGGAATGTCGGAATAGGCAATGATGTCGCTGATGCCATCGCCATTGTAATCGCGCAGCATGCTCCATTCGGTCAGTTCCGGGAAGTTTTGCACCAGCTCGGGCGCAAAAATGTATTGGTTGCCTTGGCGCCGGTAAGCCAAATGCAGGTGGGCAGTGCGGTCAAAGAGGTACAAATCGTTGAGCCCATCCCGGTTGAGATCGGCTTCGGACAGCTGCGGACAGTTGAGCCCACCGCCCCAGGGATTGCTGAGTAAACCCGTTTCGGTTTCTACTTCAATGGTCAGGGGGGTAAAGGTTTGGGCAAAGGCGGCGTGCACCAGCAGCAACCCTACCCAGGTCAGGCAAAACTTGATCCTCTTCATCTTTCTATGTTGTTTTGAACGGTATTCCTTCCTGATAACGTTGGAAGTTGCTTTAGCGTTTACAAAAGTGATGCCAAAGAGGGTGGGAGGGGAAGGGAAATTAAAAAAAAGTTTAATAGGTGGGGGTGGGGGGAGCTTAAAGAGGCGCTTGGGAAAGGTTTTGGAGAGCTGCTCGGCTAAGCGTAGGATTTAGGTATCTGCGACCGTCGAGCCCGCTCGCGCAGCGAGCATTTTGGGATCGACGAGCGCCCACGGAGTGGCGAGTAGGGTGTTAGGCTTGGCGGGGGATTTCGTTTATGTTTGACATTTTACTAGCTACTACGTGGGCGCTCGTGGGTCTTTTGCTGACGTCTGCGGCGTCAAGCTCGACGGTCGCAGGCTTTGGAGCCTACCGCGCGTCCAGCTTTTTATGCCTGAGCGAAACCTGCTTCATTATGCGCTTTTTCATCACATCACAGGTTTACCATTGCGACAAATAGTCAAAAACAATTGTTAATTTTATCACGTTTAAGAAAAATGGAACTCATCGTAAAAACCGAAGTGGAAGCCATGACGATTCACTATGACATCGAAACTGACGGCCTTTTTTTGAAGGGTATCGAAGAAGGCATTGAAAAGGGTATCGAACAGGGTATCGAACTGGAAAAACAAGTGTTCGTTCACAAACTCTGGGCACTCCAAGAGTTTTCCCTGGAGAAAATAGCCCTACTGGTAGATGTCAGCCCCGAAAGGCTAGTGGAAATGCTGCGCGCTTATCTACAAGCAGAAGGGCAGAGTGAGGCTGAGGCGGTACGTATTATTGAGGCTTATCGGGAGAGGTTTGTGTAGGTTTGATGGGTGACCAATAATAAACGCATTGGTTATGGAGATAATATAAACATTGCCCAAGTAAATGTGATGGTCTACCTGCGAACCAATAAAACTAAGATCTATTCAAATCAGAAAGTGGTCCCAACAGGAATCGAACCTGTATCTAGAGTTTAGGAAACTCCTATTCTATCCGTTGAACTATGAGACCATTCTAACGCACCCAGGCAAAAGTAGAAAATACTTCAAATCCCAAGATAAGATTTTTTCAAAAAGCATTCCCTTACATCGGAAACACCTCAGCATCCAGTCCCGCCCCCAGCTCGCTCAGCCACTGAATTTGGGCCTGGTCGAGGCGGAAATTCTCTTCTTTGGTCCAAAGTACCAGATTTACCTCATATTGTAAATCCGGAAAAGCCGCTTTGGCCTCCATCAATTGGACTTTCAGTGGTGCCAGTCGATTGATGCAATTTTTGATCAATTGGTACTGACCAAGGTTCATACTCAAGGGCATTTCGATGCTCCAGGTATTGTCTTGAGTGTCCAAGCCATAGCTGGCCATGGTGTTTTGCCAATGCACCTGATCCGCCTCGCTCAAGGCCCCATCTGAGACCTGGAAGTAGGTATAGCCCCTGCTTCGGAGAGGCTTTCGGGTGCCGCTGAGCAGGAATTGCCGGGCATAATGGCTCAGCAGCAGCTCGATGATGGCGTCAAAATCAGTCAGGCCGAAGTGTTTTAGGGCGTGTTCCATCATTTGGGACAAGGAGACTCCCGCTTCCCCTTTCCAGGTCCAGTCAGTCCCACGTCCATGGTAACGCGCGGTATTTTCCACCGTAAGCGGGTCGCCAAAATTGAGTTTAAACACAGCGATGGACTCTGGAATATTCAAACGTTCATCCGATGGCCAGTCCCGCATCGCACTTAAAAAAAGTTCGCCGATGGCTTTGAGTTCATGGTCGGTTTTGTCCAAAGCCACCAGGTGCAACAGGGAGCGATAGGTGCTGATGTTATGGTTCATGTCGTGAATATGGTACTGCTACTGGACATTTTTGTTTATTGGAAGCGGAGGACATGAATTGCCCGTAGCTTCAGCTAATGGATAAGCATAGATGAGGATCACAATGTTTTATACGTTTCGCGCTGTTGAGGCTTCGCCTCTTTTTGCTAAAAGCGACAACAATAGGAGAACAGATGACGCGGATAAAAGCGGATTAGAACGGATCATATTTCGGGCAAGCACAAATTTATCCGTTCTAATCCGCTTTTATCCGCGTCATCCGTTCTCCCATTAATGCCGCTCTTCGCCGAAGGCGAGGCGCTAAACATCCTCCCGTTTCCTTACCCCAACAAATATTTAAACCTGCTTTTCCGGTGATCCCTTAATTTGTAGGGTTCGGTGCACAAATTAGCCACATCATACCCCTCAAACTCTGCCTTTGAAACCAACCTGATCGCCCGATGCAACCCATGATTTTTCACAAACAAAACAAGGTTGCGATTGGGATTCACCAGGTACCCTTGATCCTTGTATTCCTCCTGACGGCAGAGGAACAAATAGGTGTTGCCCACTTCCAGGGTTTGCCGCACTTCTGAGCCTGGAAAACTGGTCAGCAAACTTCCTGCCTCATCCTGTTCCCAAACATTGAACCGGAAGGGGGCATGATTGACAATGTCGGTAAAGCGGCTGATCCCTGGGTGCAAAACAGAAAAAGCTTCCCGATCGTTTTCCCGGATCCATTGATCCTCCATCCAGGCTTCGCGTCCGATGCAAAGCAGGGCGTCGAGGGGATTTTTTTCGATCCAATCCAAGAAGTATCCCTTTTGGGAAGCCAATAAACTGGGTTGGCCGTCCACGAATCCAAAACTCTTTTCTCGGGGGAGAATGGTTTGGGGTTTTTCCCAAAAAGCGTCTTCTCGGAAACTGGGGAGCTGCCCACTGCGTGCCTGACTTTCACCTTGATAAAACAGCGTTCCAGCCGGGAATTTTGCAGACTGGTCGCTTCCGAAATAAGTGACTTCCCGGACAAAAAACTCTAGAAATAGTACGGGGTCGGTAAAAGGGATTGAGTCCATTTTAGGTTTAGGTTGTAAATCCTGTCAAGCAAAAAAAAGGCACAAAAGTTCCCCTGAAGGTTTATTTAGGTCCGCTCAACGCAGCAAACTCAAGTCCCCCTTTAAAGCTGAAAGCGACAACAATAGGAAAACGGATGACGCGGATAAAAGCGGATTAGAACGGATAAATGATAGGTAACCAACAATTTATCCGTTCTAATCCGCTTTTATCCGTGTCATCCGTTCTCCTAATTAATGCCGCTCAACGCCGAAGGCGCAATAGCGCGAAGCGCAAAACGTCGTGTTCGTCGTGACGTCGTGGTGAAATAAAACCTTGACACAGCCAAAACCCGTGTTTTACCGTTTCAACGCCTCCCGATAACTCACCAATTTTATCCCCTTTTTCACCAACGCCTCCTTCACCTTTTCACTGGTAAAAATGGTGGTTACATCCTGTCGACCCTGCGCCACATCTTCATACCCAATGTGGTGAATGGCCCGCAATTCATCGTTGTCGAGGCCGGGGTGTTCCACGTAGACGTAAGTTTTGCCCGCTTCCAGTTTGTCCAACATGTCGATGAAGCCCTGGATGCGTTGCTCAGTCGTTTTTTTGCCGAACTCAAAACCCGTGTAGCTGATTTGGTGATCCTGCATGGCGTCCACATCCACCGTGGGCAGCTTGTACTCGGCAGCTACCCGGCGGGCCATGGCCTTTACGGCGTGGTCAAAACCCGTGCTGTTCATGTGCCCAGAAATGTGGCTCAGGTTGGGAATGTATTTTTTTGCCATTTCAATCTGCGCCCGAAGTTCCTTTTCAATGTCCTCAATTTTCCAGGCATTGGTCATCACCGACTGGTTTGGGTAATAGGCATTGGGATATATCATCGGGTAAAAATACCCATCGGTATTGCGCAGACTGGGGGCATCCGTGAGGGGCCGCCACTTGATGTTGTCCCACTCGCTGGTGATCGCAAAATGCAGGCCAACGTCGGTTCCCGGGTTTTGTGCCAGCATTTTCACTGCTTCCGGAAACCAGGGAGAAGGCACAATCACCTCAATCGAAGTTTGGATGCCTTCGCGGTAACACTTGATCAGCGCCTCGTTGCCAGAGTGTGAATAACCCATGTCGTCGCCGCGCACAATCAGGCGAGCTGGGTTGCTCGTTTTTGGGGCCAGTACCGCTTTAGCAATGGGGCGTTGGTTGTTGTTGCGGTTGAAAATACTTTGGAAATCCAGACTCAAGTAATCGCCATCCAAGCTGCACACAATCGTTTCGGTATGGGGACTTTCGATGTAGCGCAGGGTGAGTTCAATCGTTTTATCGTCTTTCCAAACGTAGGCACCTGCGACTTTGTAAGGGCCAATGCCCACGCGATTGGATTGTGCTCCTGCTACGAGATAAGGGCCGAGTTTGGTGGTGGTACCTTCGATCCATTGCCCAAATCCAAAGGCGATGCGGTGCAGGGCAGTATCGGTTTGTAGATTCAGGTAGGCAATTTTGTCGACAAAATCAAAACTGACCTGTTGCAGGTTTTTGTTGCCCGTAAACACGCCGTAGTTTTTGCCATTCAAACTGGCTTGAGTAGCCGAAATGGGGCTTTTGGGCGGCAAAGGCAGGTACAAGCCCGCAATTTTAGCCCCCAAGGCAGCCCGTACCTTGGGTTCAGCAGGCAGTTTTTTAGGCTTAAAAGCGGGCAGCAGGTGTTCCCAAATCAGGTTGATTTCGCCCTGCATATCGGGTGCTTCGGCGGTAGCGATGATCACCGCATCCTGCTCCGGCAACACGAGGATGTATTGGCCGTTGGCACCGTCGCCCCGGTAGGAGTTGTGCCGACTGCGCCACATTTGGTAGCAATAGCCTTGCAGCCAGTCGCTGGATTTCATTTGCTCGGCGGGTGCATCGGGGTTTTGCATGATTTTCATGGTGCTGGCTTCTTCAACCCAAGCGGCGGGCAGGATTTGTTTGCCCTGCCATACGCCTTTTTGCAAAAACAACTGACCAAATTTGGCCATGTCTTCGGTTTTGAGCCGCAAGCCCCAACCACCTACGTTGATCCCCTGTGGATTGACTTCCCAATCGATGCCCTGAATGCCCAGCGGAGTGAACAAACGGGGCTGGAGGTAATCGAGGATTTTTTGTTTGGTCACTTTTTGCACAATGGCGGAGAGCATAAAGGTGGCTACCGAATTGTAGACAAACTTGGTGCCGGGTTTGTGCGGTACTGGGATTTGTAGGAAAGCCTCCACCCAGTTTTTTTCTCCGACTAGTGGCCCGGTGGGGTCTTTATCGTGGCCTACACTCATGCTGAGCAGGTCTTTGATGCGCAGTTCAGCCAGATTGGGACTGACATTGGCGGGTAAATCGTCGGGGAAAAAAGAGATGACTTTATCGTTGACGCTCAGGAGCTTTTCGGATACTGCAAAACCGACAGCGGTGGCGGTAAAACTTTTGCTGACCGAATACATGGTGTGTTTGAGATCCGGGCGATAGGGATTCCACCAACCCTCGGCGATGACCTTGCCGTGGCGCAGGATCATAAAGCTATGAAACTCGTGTTTGCTGGCTTTAGCGGCTTCCAAAAAATTGATGATGCCCTGGGAGGAAACGCCTTCCGCTTCGGGCGTGCTGCGGGGTAGGGTAGCGGGTTTTTGGGCAAAAAGATTGACGCTGAGGAGGAGGAACAGTATGGTAGCTCTCATGGTGTAGGTTTGGTGATGCGATTGGGTGGGAAAAATATAAAAATGCGGCGAAAATGTAGTGCACCACATTCAGGGAAGTGTTGATTTAAGCACAAATGATACAATTTTTCTACCATAAAGCATCTTTGGTGCATTTTCCCTAAGGTGTTCTAAGGTGTCTAAGGTGGTTCACTAATAAACCGGCCCGAAGGGCCATTCAATTTGAACCACCTAAGGCACCTAAGGACACCTTAGAAATTATGCGCACTCAATTCTTCTCAACTTTTCTAAAAAAGAATCCCCGTTTAAGCCTACCTTTGCGGCCAAATTACCGCAGGCTTATGACTTTTAATGATTTAAATCTTAACAAACCACTCCTGAATGCACTGGAAGACCTGGGTTTGAGCACGCCCACCACCATTCAGGCCAAGGCTTTTTCCGTCATTATGGCGGGCAAAGATGTATGTGGTTTGGCGCAAACAGGTACAGGTAAAACCTTTGCTTACCTGCTGCCCTGCCTGCGACTATACCAATTTGCCAAGAAAAAAACACCCCAACTGCTGATCATTGTGCCGACCCGCGAGTTGGTGGTGCAAGTGGTGGAACAAATCGAAAAACTGAGCAAATACATGAGCCTCGTGGCCGTGGGTGTATACGGGGGTGTGAACCTCAAACCCCAGGCTGCCCAGGTGATGGAAGGCGCGGATGTGTTGGTAGGTACTCCCGGCCGCTTGAACGACTTGCTACTGCTCGGCGCTTTTAAAGGCCAGAGTATCAAGAAACTGGTCATTGACGAATTTGACGAGATGTTGAACCTGGGCTTCCGCGCCCAACTCAAAAACATCTTTGACGCACTGCCTGATCGCCGCCAAAACCTGCTGTTTTCGGCGACCCTCACTGAAGAGGTCAATGCTGTGATTGAGGATTATTTTCCGGAATTGGTGCGCATCGAAGCCGCGCCCATGGGCACACCGCTGAGCAACATCGACCAGAGTCGGTACTCGGTGCCCAACTTTTTCAGCAAGTTGAACCTGCTCCGATTGCTGCTGCTCAACAACCCGGAGATGAATAAAGTCCTGGTTTTTACCTCCACAAAAAGCCTGGCTGACCGCATTTTTGAATTCCTGAACGGGGAATGGAGCCTGAAGGTGCAAGTCATTCACTCCAACAAATCGCAACCTGCGCGTTTTGCCGCAGTCAACGCCTTTCAAGCAGGCGAGTGCCGGGTACTGATCGCCACCGACGTAATTGCCCGCGGCCTCGATGTGTCGGAAGTGAGCCACGTATTCAATTTTGACATGCCCGATACTCCTGAAAATTACATTCACCGCATTGGCCGCACCGGCCGGGTGGATAAAAAAGGCATTTCGATCTCCTTCGTTACCCCCAAAGAAATGGAGTTGCTGGCTGCCACGGAGGAATTGATGAATTTTAGCATTCCTGAGTTGCCGCTACCCGAAGATTTGGTGCTATCCGAACAACTGCTACTCGAAGAGCAACCACAAATCAACATGAAAACGATTCAGGTGAAAATCACCCAGAAGAAAAATGTTGGACCCGCTTTTCATGAAAAATTGGATAAGAACAAAAAGGTGAACGTGAAGCGGGATTATCAGGCGGAAATGAAGAAGAAGTACGGGAAGCAGTGGGAGAACCGGAAGAAGAAAGATTAGGTGTTTTACGTGAATTTTGAATTAATTGCCTTGACAATGGATAATGTGCGACTTCTACGAAGTCGTGAAAAACTCATTTGCAACATTTTCTACAAATGTACGACTTCTACAAATGTGCGACTTCTACGAAGTCGATCTGATGACCTCGGAGAGGTCACACATTTGTAGAAAAAGGTAGAAAAAGGTAGTAGTTAAGATTTCACGACTTCGTAGAAGTCGCACATTTTGCGCAGTTAATTCAAAATTTACGTGAATTTATCAAATTATGCCTCCATCCACAATTGCTGCACTCGCTCCAGATCCTGGCGCATGGCAGCATATACTTTCCGTTTTGTAGCTTCATCCAAGCCTTTATTGCCGTGCTCTGCCCCGCCCAGGTCGTACTCAAAGTGCAAGGAAACGGGTACCTGAATGTTGTACTTTTTGAGTAAACCGAAATAGGTTTTAAAATTCACCATCCCGGTTCCGATGGGCACATTGGTGACTTGCCAGCCTTTGGCTGTTTTTTCCCACACAAAATCTTTGATGGCCAGGGTATTGATGCGGGAATGGATGAGGCGGAGTCCGGTTTGCCAGGATTGCCCGCCTTCCACCCAGGCGTGGCGGATGTCGTACTGGCAACCCATGAAGTCAGGTGCTGTATGTTCCAACAATTCCCAAATCTCCCAAATTGATGCGCCTACGTAAAGGCCAGAGTGGTTTTGATAAGACCCTTTTAAGCCCAGTTTTTTGTTCAATTTAGCCAGGGCCTGCATATCTTTTTGCATCTTTTCCAGGGCTTCAGGAAGAGGCGACTGATCAGGGTACTGATACCAGCCTAGTCGATAGTGCTGGATGCCTTGCTGGGCTGCGGTTTCCAGCACCGTTTGGTTGAGGGGATCGCGCAAATGGTTGATCGCTGTCACCATGAGTGTAGACAATAGCCCTTTTTGGCGAATGGCTTCAACGGCTCGGGGCAATTGTTGGGCTACTGTGGCGGGTTCTACATGCCCTCCGGGGCGAACGGTGAGGTCGATGCCACTGAAACCAAGGTCGGCAGCGGCAGCGGCCATTTCGGTGTAATTGAGAAATTGGAGGTGCTTGGAGAAGACGTGGACTTCTAGGGGTGCTGCGGGTGCAAACGTCATTTTGGATAAAAAGGGTGCGGCCATGCTGAGCAGGGCGGATTGGTGGAGGAAGGTGCGGCGATTGAGCATATGTGGTAGTTGAAAACGACTGATAAAAAAATAGACTTGAGGCGATTTGTTAGT
>JAIYAV010000282.1 GCA_027488855.1 Saprospiraceae bacterium | reverse complement strand
CAGATCGATGGTCAACCGGTAGATGCTGCGGAATGGTCTCAGGCCAGTCCCTTTCTTCCGGTGCTCAAGGAATGCAACAAAGCAGATTGTCAGGAAATAGACTGGGATAAACTGCAACAGAACTGGAATCCAGACTGGAAGATTTTCGCACGATCTGCTTCCGATTCAAAAGGCCCGGCAGTTGCGTTTTTGCAGTCACTCAAAATTCTGCAACGTGAAAAAATTCAACCCGCCTACAACCTAAAAGTGATCATGGATTTTCAGGAAGAGCTAGGTTCGCCAAGCCTTCCGAGCCTGGTAACCGTAAATCGGGACCGGTTTTCAGCTGAGGTCATGCTGATCATGGATGGTACGCGTCCTCCCGGCAATGTGCCCAACCTGACCTTCGGTGCACGCGGAATCGCCACCTTGAAACTTACCGTTTTTGGGGCACGCGGCGACCTGCACAGTGGGCAGTATGGAAATTATGCCCCCAATCCAGTCTTTACACTATCACGGCTGCTGGCAAGCATGAAGGATGAAAACGGCCGGGTATTGATTCCAGGCTTCTACGACGGCGTAAACCTCAGTAAGCAACAAAAGGAGCTGATCAATCAGTCGCCCGAGGATCGCACTGAATTACTGGATGCCCTGGGGATTGCTCAGCCCGAAACGATTGGAGAGACCTACCAGGAAGCCCTGCAATATCCTTCATTGAATGTCAGAGGTTTGCAAGCTGGAGGGGTGGGTGATGAGGTTCAAACGATCATTCCAGCCAAAGCCTTGGCTGAAATTGACATGCGCCTGGTTTTGGAAACCCCAGCCGAGCGGCAAATTCAGTTGGTAAAAAAACACATCGAAGCACAGGGTTTTAAGGTGCTGGACTCGTTGCCAAGCGATGCGCAAAGAAAACAATTTCCCAAGCTTGTCCAGTTGGAGTCGAAAATTGGATCAAAGCCTTTTAAGACCGCGCTGGACTCACCGATCGGCAATTGGTTAGGCTTGGCCATGGATCGGACCTTGGGGAAGGGCGCATACGTCAACGTTCAGTCTACCGGAGGATCTCAGCCCATTGAGCCTTTTATTTCAACCTTGGGCATACCAGCAGTCTCCGTAAGAATACCCAATCCAGACAGCAATATCCATGCGCCCAACGAGAATTTGAGGCTTGGTAATTTTCATGAGGGCTTGAAAATCTGCCTCGGAATTTTAACCCAGCAATTATGAGTGATCAACAACTGCTCATTGCCTCAAGTGTACTGGTTTTGGTCACCGTAGGTTTTGTACTGCTGATTGGGAATGTCAAGTCCAGGTGGGTCAACCTACTGCTCGATTGGTTTCCGGCGATCTTGTTTGCGTATGTGATTCCGGCGGCATTTACGCATGCGTTTGGCCTCGATTTATCCAAGGTGGTACTCCATGATTGGAGCAAAAAATGGATCATTCCGTTCACCATCCTGACGGTGATGAGCGCACTTTCATTCAAACAGCTAAAAATTGTAGGATTAAAGCCCATCATTGTTTTTGTTTCCGGTTCGTTTGTGATCGCCACTTTGCCGGTAGTACTTGTCATCATCTTTGGCCGCTTAGACCCCCAAAACAATGTCACCTTTCTCGAACAGGGGTACTGGAAAGGACTTGCCCCCATCGTGGGGAGCTGGATCGGAGGGAGTACCAGCCAACTGGTGTTGAAGGAATTGGCCAAAACACCGGAAGCCTTGTTCTTATCCATGTTGGTATTGGACAATATCCTGGTCAATATCTGGACCATTCTGATGTTTCAATTCATCAAGTGGAGTGACCGGATCAATCTGGCCTGGGGAATTGATGGGGCGATTCCACTGGTCGAAGCACCTGAAAGCACAACCAGTATCGGGTTGTTCCGCATCAACCTCTTGACCCTGGGCTGTATTCTGGGCACAATGGTACTCACCTATTTCCTCCACCTGAGCTTTCTCTGGAGCATTGTCACGTTATCCATTGTGGGTATGCTATTGGGCAATCTGATTCCCGCCTGGAACCACAAGTTGGTATTGAAACTGGCTGGATTTTCCATTGTATTGATCATGGCGATTCTTGGACTAAAGCTTGATTTTGCCCATCTTTCTTTGCCGCTCAATCTGGTAGTCCTGGTATTGATCTGGCTGATCCTTCATTTTGGTTTTATGCTCCTGGTGGCCCGTCTCCTCAAAACCAATATTGCCTGGGTCGCCATTGGCAGCATGGCCAATGTGGGCGGCATTTCAACCGCACCAGCCGTAACCGCAGCCTTCAAGGCAGAATTGATGCCCCATGCGATCGTTTTGGCCATTTTGAGTATGGTCACCGGCACCAGTTGGGGAATGCTGACGATCTATTTGTTTGGATTGTTGTAATTGGTTGGTGGTGCTCAGTAAGCTGGAAAGCATTTATGACACCCTCGCCAGGGCAAGTCTTTGCTGTTACCTCCGAAACGCAACGCTGGTGTATTGGGGTAGTCGAGTTCGTACATGCCAAAGGCATTGCGCGACTTGATGGTCAGGTAGCTGGTTTGATATGAGAGTGTGTATGCGTTGAGGTTTTCTAGTTCGAAGGTATCAAAACGCTGTTCGGGCTGAGGGTCGTTGGTAAAATTGTAAATGCCTTCCTGCTTGAGTAAACCAATGAGGAAGCTGGGGGGACCGGTTTCGAACTAGAAATTTTTAAATTCCCTGCGATCGAAAAAGTTATTCACCGAAACGGGGTTGTATACGCGCTCTGCATTCCGGTGAAAGCGGTAGCCATTGTACCATCAACGCAGTTTGTCGAGTAGTTCGATTTGGGGAATGTTGAATTGGGTGGCCGCAGCTGCTAGTTCCTCTGCAAAATTGCTTTCGAGCTCCGCATGCGTATACCCCAGCATGGTGGCATACTGGGGGTGCATACTGAGGTCGGTGAGGTTGTTCATCCCCGAAAAGATGCCCACTTTGGAAAACTTGCTTACCCCAGTGACGAAAACGAATTCGAGGTAGGGGCCGAGATCCTTGGTGCTAAGGTGCTTTGTGCAAAGCTAGGAGTTCTGTGGCATTTTTTACTGGATGTCCGCCTTCCAAACGTCAATATTTTTGCTTTCCGAAGTTCCAAAAAGCCTTGTCATGGTGTATCATTTAAGCGGCAAGCTTGTAAAGGGAATTTTCTCGTGCTAAAATTTAAAGTGTGGAGCATGATTCAATCTAAAATTATATATATTTGGCTGAGTTAAATATAGTAATTATGGTAGAAAAAACATTTAAAATCCTTTCAATTGATGGAGGAGGTATCCGAGGTATCATTCCAGCAATGGTATTGGCTGCAATTGAAGAAAAAACTGGCAAAAAAATCTCAGAGATTTTTGACTTGATTGTAGGCACATCTACAGGGGGCATACTCACCCTTGGTCTTACTCTTCCTCAAGAAGAAGGTAGTACTGTGCCTAAATTAAGTGCGAAAGACATCGTAGCTATTTATGAAAACCGGGGTCATGAAATTTTTAAAGGCCGATTCTGGTCAAAATTCCGTGGGTTATTCACTAGTTCTTATGCAAAAAGAGGACTAGAAAAAATAGCAAAAGAAACTTTTCAAGAAGCTCGATTAAGTGATGTAATTAAGCCGGTTATCGTCACTTCATACGATGCTCAGCGCATAGGTACTTACTATTTCAACTCTAGAGAAGTGCTAGACCCAGACAAAGACGAAGAAAATTTCTTACTTCGAGACATCATTCGAGCTACATCTGCTGCACCTACTTACTTTGTTCCCTTCCAATATAATAGCTACCACAGCGATCCTTCACTTGTCAGCACCTTTATAGATGGTGGTGTTTTCGCTAACAATCCAGCAATGCTTGCATACGTTGAAGCAAAAATACTGCACGATAAACGAGATCAAGCAGTACAAAACAAAGGAGGAAGCAAAGGCTTAAATCAACCCGGGGACGTAGCCTCGCCTCGTGACATTGCTGAGAATTTCTTTATGCTTTCTTTAGGAACCGGATCAGTTGAAAAAAGCTTAAATTATCATTGTACCAAGTTTTGGGGATGGCCATTTTGGGCAAAGCCAATTGTAGATATTCTGATGGAGAGCAGTGCGAACTCAGTTGACTTTCAAGTCAAACATTTATTGCCTCCCAAAACAGATGGTTTCAGTTCTAATCTGCGATACCTGCGCTTGTCTCCCCCACGAATCCTGAAGAAACATGGTGACATGGCAAACGCTAATACTAAAAACATCCAAGCCTTAAAGACCTACGCCCGCGATCTCATTCAAGAAAAAGATAATGAGGGTTTTATGAAACTTGATTTACTCTGTAATCATTACTTAAAAACAGATGGAGATGGACAATAGACCCAAAATTCGCGCTTTATTGGTTGGTATCAACGAATATGAAAGTAAGTTGATAAATGACCTCAACTATTGTATTTCTGATGTTGAAAAAATGGAAACATTGCTACACAAGTACTACGATGCAGAAGTACTTAAAATGACTACTGACAAGCAATGTGATTTACCTCCAAGTAAAAGTGGTATTATTGAAAAATTTCAAAAGCATTTAATTGAACCTATACAAGAGGGTGAAATAGCCCTTTTTTACTTTAGCGGCCATGGTGGTTTGGAGTGGGCTCACTCCTTATTTATTAATCAAGGTGAAACCATTCAGGTGCTAGCATGTCACGATAGCTATCCTCGTTCAAGTGAAGGATTTCTTGCTGACAAAGAATTGAGGTACCTAATAAGGAAGGTATGGGAAAAAGGCGCAGAAACTGTTGTTATTTGTGATTGTTGTCATTCTGGAGGCAATACTAGAAATGCAATTTCACAAAAGAGCGTGAAGTTATTTGGTACTAAGCCAAACAAAGCTCGAGATTGGAGTGGGTTCTACTTTTCTCAAGACAATAATTTATCGAATCCAGAAACCCTAGGAGAGAAACCAATTGGCGAGTGGCTGCCTGAGGGCCAACATATTCAGTTAGGTGCTGCTGAGCAGGATCAGTTTGCTTTTGAATCGACTGATCGAGGTGGGCTGTTTACCCATGCACTAGTGGAATGCATCCAAAAGTATAAGGGAAAAATCAGTTACCATTTTCTCAACCAATACATTAGGTTCAGGGTACAACGTACTCATACACAAACGCCACTTTTGGTTCCAGTTAGCTCGAGCAAAAACCAACAACTTCCTTTCCGCAAATTCCTGGGTCCCCCTAATGATATATTGATCGAGCCGATAAGCAGCTTAGTTCAATTTAATCAAGGTCGTCGATGTTGGACCGTAGACGCGGGTGCCATCTATGGCTTGACTTATAGTGATGACTTGGGTTACAAACTCCAAGATGAAAATTTCGAAGAAATCGAAAGGGTATGGATTGATCAAATTGCAGGTACTCATGCTAGCCTAAAAATGAGTCCGTATCCAAATGTAATCATGGAAGGTACGTACTACTTAAAAACACCCAATTTACTCCGTAAAATGCTTATGGTGTGGATTGATCCCGAAGTGAAGCATAGTGTAAAGAAATTATATGATGCCATAGTAAGCGCTAAATTTTTTATTCAAGAAGTGGAACACATGGTAACTGCCCAAATCAGTATACGTAAAGCTGAAAATAGTTCCTTTTTAATCGTTGAGGATAAACATGGCAATTTTGATCCTCAGTATTGGCAAACCTCTCTAACACTTGATGAATACTTACTAAAAATCAATTGGATTAGTCAATGGTATTTTATTTTTAAGCTTGCGAATCTACAAAGTAAGATCAAATCTCATTCAATCTCGATAGAATTCAGTTTAGGAGAAAAAATACTAGACACAACCCTAAACCAAAGCATCTCTCTTTCTACTTTGGATATTGAGAAAGAGAAGATAAAACTAAAAGTGTCGAATCTCACAAAGGCAAACCTATTCATCTCAGTATTTCTGCTCAATAAACAACTTGAAGTAAAAATATTTGAAGAATATGAAGATTGTACTACCGTCAAACGGCTGCCAGCTTCACAAACTAAAGCAGCGTTGTGGAACATTCAACTTAATTCAAATATTCCAGAGGTTCAACAATATTTATTAATCCTGGTAAGTGAAGCCAGATTTGAAGTAGATTACTTTCAGCAAAATCAAATTCGAGGAAAACCAACGGAAGATAAGGCAGAGGAATTACGAGGTGACTGGTTTACCCTTTTGTATCCCATTCAATTCAAAGCATTGAATTTTTCCTGAACTATGGCTCTCTACCGTGTATCCGGCAATCAATCGAATTTGTGGGCGACCATAATTGGGAAAAAATTAACTCCACTGTACACTCCTGACGCCCATACTCAATTGCTGCATGGTTTTGTCCATCGAGGTGAAACATCCTATCTTTTAGGAAACATTAATGACATGTTAACAAAACCCTCTGGATCAGCTTTTGTCACATCTAATCCAACGCCCAAAGCTTGCAACCTTTGGATAAATGATGGAGAATGGGGGCTTCAATTGCTTAGTGAACTTTGGCAAAAAGAATTAAATCACTTGAATCTGCTGCAAGATTTACAAAAATTTAGCTCCATCCTAAGTTTTACAATCGAAACTATTAAAGAAAAAAAAGTGTACCTGCCCCAACTAAGCGATTTATTAAAGGATAACTACCTAAAAAAGGAGCACCCTGCATTCTCCTTCACATGTAGAGAAGAACGGGCAATGGAATTGTTCCTAATTCATGAGGTTACAGAATGCGACCAGATTTGTTTTCAGTTCAATTTAGAGGCCATTGAAGATAAGAAATTCATGTCTGATGTATTCGGTAGCCTGCATGCAAGCATACGATTAGAAAATGAGTTCAATCAAGTCCGATTTCGATTCCATCTGGATACCTTTAGTAGTATTGCTTTTTCTTGTATTTACCTTGAAGTAAACCCTGATACTGGCAAAATAAGCCCTAAGCCTCACTGGAGGGGGCAATTCAGTAAGGATTCTGTTCTCCCGAACTTACCTGCAATTTCTTTGATTCACCCTGACTACCCTGCGGCCTTAAAATGGGATCAAAAATTTTAAAAGCCCAATAAATTTTTTCCCCATCTTTTCAAATTACAATAATAAAATCTATATTTGTCAAATGAGCTTCTTTAGCATTGGGAAATTGATAAAAAAGGCTACATGAATCAGAAATTAAATCAGTTATTACAAGATTGCCAAGATTTTTTTTCCTTCATTGGTTCACTCTATGGTATTTGTGGTGCATTGACCAGCCTATTTCCACTTTCAGGAAAGGTTGCCCAATTCATGCCTCCACCCCCGCATCACCCCAAATTGTTTAGCCTTACGGCTACGCTACTTTGTTTGTTTGTTACTCTTTCTTCCTTTGTACATCGCGATCGAAGAAATATTTCTATTGCAGAAAACTCCTGGAATAATTTCCTTCGAGGCTTGGCATGTATGCTTGTATACACACTTGTTAGTCCATTTGTGCTTAGGGAATTCAACATTCAGGATGGAGTGCTGAAATTATTTTTAGAAGTAATCAAAATATTGACTTATTGGGGTACATTTGGTTTTTTTACTGGGGCGTTTGTTACGCTTGCAATAGCCGAATACATTAGAAAATCCAACTTAAAATAGATATATGCGTAAAATTTACAATTGCTATATTGATAATTTCGAGGGAGATGGTAAATTCGAGGAAGAATGGAAAAGGATTAATCAATCCTTTGATAAATACTTAAAAGAAAACCAAATACTTAAAAACGATTTTGAGTTTTATCATAAAGAAGATTTAGATCAAAATGGTTTTAATGAAATCTTTAATGCAGAAAAAAAGGTCAGCGCTTTTTTCTTCTGTGGGCATTACGATAAAGGAAATGGCATCAAATTGAACCGGATTATTATTAATGAAGAGTTTACTATTCATAAATTTTTAGAGCAGCCACAATTGAGATTTGTATCTTTAAACATGTGTAATAACAAGCAATTTTGTGATACGTTGATAAAGAAAGCGAAAGAAAAAAGCCATCCACTGGTAATTTTAGGTACAAACGCTGCTATTAATGGAGGCAAAGCAGAATCATTTATGAACCAATTCATTAACGAGTTATTAGAATTTAAAAAAAGTTTGAAAGATGCACTTGAAACTTCTCTTTCGACGGATAAAGAAGGCAATCGTAAATGGGAATTTTTTTCAACAGATGAAGACTTAACCAATTTAAATTTTTTCGATTTATTAACTTACTCTTTCAAAGAAGGAGATAGAAACTTCTATTCTCTTTTTAGCACAGATTTTGTAGGTAATGAGTTTTCAAAAGCTTTCACAAGTAATGAAATAAAAATAAATCCTATGCCCTTCATGACAAATTTGAATTTTACACAAAAATATCTTCCTTATGCTTATGGAGCATTATTAAATGGAGCCTTTGATGTTTACGAAAGTATAAAGCATTACGAAGGAAAAATAGCCAAATTAAAAGAAGATAATTTACCTTTTTTTGTTATAAATAAAGCAAATGGTGACCGTTACAAATACGAACAATTAAGTGATTGCATTGTTTCGGAAATCACATTTCCTAAAGGTGGTTCAAATCCTGTAGAAATAATTAAAGATGAAATTTTAAACAAAGTTTGGTTTGAGACCCAGCGCTTACGCGACCTTATAAATACAAAAAGTGGCATCGAACAGCAGACCGAAAAACTATCGAAAGCTCAAAATACTCTTATTCAGATTAATGGCAGTGTATTTAATTATAATTTTTTTGTAAATCAATTTATAGCTATAAAAAAGAGAACCAGTATTACTACAAAATATCGCTTAACAATGGATGGAATCACCACTTCAAAAGACCTTATAGTGCAATTATTGGAAGTAATGGTTGATCTGAAGACACAAACCTTATCTAAAATTATACACGAGCGCGAGGAAAAAGATGCTTTAAATGTGTTAAACGAACAATTAAACCACAAATTCAAACAAAACACAATAATTATATGCTTTCAATATAAAGAAGATGGGTTTAAGGAAGAAACAAATAAAATGTTATATCGTTTTGTAGAAAATCTTGAACAACTGGGAGAGAAAGAATACAATTTCCTCTTGATAATACTAAATCATGCCCCAAGCCTTCATCATGCTTCTTTTGGCGAAGAAGAACCAATTAACTTTGTTATTAAAAAAATTAGAGAAATAGGAGAAATAAAACATCTAAAAGGTGTCAGAGACCTTAAGTACATTACCCCACACGAGATAGGTAAATCCTACTATGATGTATGGAAAAAATTAACAGAAGTTTTATCGGCAGGCAATAATGAACAGTTGGTATCCATACAGAAAGACCTATTCCTTATACCAGAATAACCCAAATCATCAACCAATGCAAAAAACCGACCCAAGCTCCTACAAAGGAGAAAAACTTAAAAACAGCGTTGAAGTTCCTTCTAAAAACAGAAAGGAGACACTACACGCCTACTTTCCCCATCCTGATCTCATTGAGGCTGTAAGGATTGCCCGTATTGTCAATCGACCACTGCTCATTACTGGAGACCCTGGATGTGGGAAATCAAGACTAGCCGAAGCCATTGCTTACGAGTTGTACGAGGAAAATTATAAAGACTATTATTTTCCTTGGTACATCAACTCCAAATCGAAAGTAATTGATGGCATTCGGTATTATGATTATTTTCGTCGACTTGCGGATGCAAATATTCCTAATCAATTGAAAAAACCTAATGAATACTGCGCCCTTATGCCTTTAGCCAAGGCTTTTGTGTACAGTAAAACTAAACCTGAGAATGTACCAGCTAAAGATGAACCTTGTATCTTACTAATTGATGAAATAGACAAAGCAGATATCGATTTTCCTAATGATTTGCTCTATGAGCTTGAAAAAAAAGAGTTTTTGATCCCCGAATTGGAGCATGATGATCAACCCATATATATTGAAAATAATCGGCGGCCAAATCCTATTATCATCATCACTAGTAACAATGAGAAAGAGTTACCCAAGGCCTTTTTGCGTCGCTGTGTCTATTTTCACTTAACATTTCCGATCAATGATGACTCAAAGACCTTAAATGATATTGTTGAGGCTAGGTTAACCTGGGAAAACGGTAAAGAAGATCACCAAGGGCTCACAAAAAAGCATACTGGGTTGGCTATAAATAAATTTTTCAAAATTAGAGATATCATTATTCAGGGAGGTTTTCCCGATAAAGTACCTGGAATTTCAGAGTTGTTGGACTGGGTTGTTGCGCTGAATTATCTTTTCAAAAATATGTCGGAAGATGAAAAAAAGGAATTCGAAGTTGATTCAGCTTTACTAGGTACCTTGGTAAAAAGTTCTGATGATCTTTCAAACGTATTAAAAGGGATAAATGGAAAACTTACAAATTAAGATTGAGGATAAAGCTATTATCAACCTTTATCAAAACTTATTGGGTAAAGGCTATGATATATCTTTCTCACAGCTACACGATTTATTTCGCGTTTACAAAAGTGGACATTGCTCAGCATCTTCTTTAAATTTAATAATAAAAACGCTTTGGATGCAAAATATTGAATGGGAGGAGGGATTCGATGAAGTATTAGATAGCTCTAATTCCAAGCGAGAGAAACCAATACCAACACCAGAACCAATACCAATACCAATACCAATACCAATACCAACACCAGAGCCAATACCAATACCAGAACCAACACCAATACAAGAACCAACATCAATACAAGAACAAGCTGAAAGAGAGCCATTCCCCAATAAACCTCAATTCATTGAGATAAATGACACAGAAGGAACTGGCAGCAAGCTTCCTGAGCCCGACTCCCAAGGTTTATCCCATTTCAACTACCATAGCCGCCACTATTACCCTGTAAAAGAGCGCGTATTGGAACAAAGCTGGCGGTATTTGCGCACACAAGATTTTCAGTTTAGTGACCAAATTGATGCTGCGTCAACTTGTACCAAGGTAGCCCGCGAAAAGCACTTGATCCACCCCATCTACCTGAGGGAACATGTTTACCAGGGCGGGATACGGCTACTTATTGACCAGAGCGATTCGATGATCGCCTTCGAGCACCTGGTGGGATTTTTAGCGAAGACTTTGCGTACTGGTTTAAATCGAGAATCCGACTTGAGTATAGGTTATTTTTCTGACAACCTTGTATTTGGGATCAATGAGAATGAACCATTTGGTACTTATAAAAAATGGGAAGTCTGGGCGCAAGAAAACCTAACCCGGCAAAAAACTACGGTAATTATACTGAGTGATTTAGGCTTCGCTCGTACTTTTTATGAACCTCAGCAACTGGAAAGTATGGCAGGTGTACTTATGAAGTATTTTATGCCCAATTCCATCCCTTCACAGGATAGCGATAAAAATAAACACTTCCCTAGTCGCGTGAAAAAAGTATTGATATTGACCCCTATTCCCAAACAAAAATGGAAAACTACTCTAGAAAAAAACGAAACATGGCACAAATTGCTGCGTGCTAATCACAAGCTACAAATTACGGAGCTCAACCACGAAGAATTAAAAGAACTGTACAAATTCTGGTAACCTGATGTCAACAATTAACCCTCAATGGTCCAAAATCATTGAATACATAGAAGCTTCAGACTCAAGTTATGGTACCAAAGAGCGCCTAACACTCTCGGTAGAGGCTTTTCGATTGTATAGTGTAGCGCAAAATTGTGAAGATGCTTACTGGTGGTTTGCATGCCACGCGATGACCATCAGGGTGATATCACCGCTGCTCCTGTATACCTTATGGCAGCAAAATTTTATTCGTAAAGAAGGTCTTGAAATACCTCTTATTGTTGTCAATGATATTTTACAATCCTCCCTGTTTCGAAAAGCGGGGTACCGTTACTACATTGCGGACTCTTCTTTGAGCAATTATTTTGAGCAAGAGCTCAAGAAAATCCACGATGACCATAAAGATAAGTTACTGAAATTTGCTGAAGGCTTTTTGAATGATCCACTTGGCAAAAAGACGAGTACTGCTTTTCAAATGTATTTGCAGGCTAGATTAGATCAATACTACCTTCTTAAGGTGATTGAAGCAGTCAAGAAGAGTGAAAAAGTAAAAAGTCTGGCCCGATATGTAGATATCTACAAGAAACTTAAAAAATATAAAGACACAGGAAACTTAGCTGTCCTTGAAATCCATGAAAACAAAACATTCAAATCCATTCCAATTGACGATGAGCTATGGAAGAGCATCATGGAACTACCTGAAAAAGAGGAAACAAAGCCCGTCGTTTCAAATCCACCATCGACAGAAAAACCAGTGTCTACCCACACCAAAATTCATATTTTCGGGCCTATTGACAAAGTTAAAGACAAAATTCCCGTACCTACTTCTCCTCTATTCAAAGGAGACGATTTTTTTCTTCCGCTCCAACGCCAGAGTGATGATAACAAAGACCTACCCCATTATCACCATTATTGGATCATTGATCTGGATAAACAGCATGTGCTCTTAGATTCTTTTTTCATAACCCCTAAGGGGAATTACTGCATTTATGTCGATGACAAAACATCTCAAACAAAACTGAGTGAATACATTTCACGAATTATCAATCGAGGCGAAGGTGAAGTCAAGATTATTTTATGGACACCAGGAACAAAACCAAGTTGGATCAATCAAATTACTACCTACGGGGTTCCGCTAGATAAAGTCTCCGAACTCCCTGAATTTAGCTATAGCTATCATTATTTAACGAATACCCAATCCGCGTTAATTAAGGAACAAAACAGTTCTGCTTTCATTCCAGTTGAATCCGATCCTATTTTAACTTCACAAATCAAGGAATTGAGCAAAATAGGGCTATGTTTTAATTCGGTATTCAACCAACTTGCACCAGGGAAAAGAGAAGTTAAAACTGCCAATTTTATAGCCATAGGAGCAAAGGCATTATCGTACCTAAGTCGTTTGAATATCGAACTACACAACGATAAAAAAAGCCTTGATGAAAATTCGCAACTGCCTGATGCTCCCAAACAAGATTCTAATTATTATTCTAAGTGGTTACAAAATGCCGGCATATGTTCCTCCTGGAAAATTCCTTTCAACCATATGCGTGGGGCTGAAAAATTCATTGAACGAGATGTCCCAAAACCGTCGATACGCAATAAATATAATTACTATTTCGATAAAATCCATTTGCATTATATGTGTATTTACTTGTTGAACGAGCAGTGGCAGATTAAGGAAAGTAATTCCACCCGTATTTTATTATCCAAGAATGGAAATGAAATTTTATTGTATCAAAATCAGCGCCGAGAGCGCTTCGAAACAGTAATGTGGTACAATGACAAACAAACAGAAAAGCACAAACGTTATTTGGGGAATATTCTAAAAGTCTTAGAAAATTATCTTGGTAAAAGATTCAGCACTCCTTTACGAACCATTGACTTAGGAGCGCATTCTGATCCAAGAATGGTGGAGGTGAAAGGAAAGGAATTCAAAATTGGTGCAGCCAGCAGTGTAGCAAACCCCGATTCGGATGAATTAGGCCAACAATGGCGGAATATTCCAGACTTTAAAATGAGTAGGTATGAAATAACGGTAGCTGCTTATGAAGAATACAATACTCACCAGCAAGCAGATACTAATCTGCCTGAAGAAATGTACCTTCCTAAGGTCGAAATTTCATGGAAGAATGCCATCGACTATTGCAACTGGCTGAGTGTCAAATGGGATAAGACAAAATGCTATTCCATTGATGAAAAAAGTGGGCAAGTAACATTTGATCCACTTGCTGATGGATTTCGTTTGCCTACTGAAGCGGAATGGGAATACGCTGCAAAGGGAGGATTCGAGGAAGAAGGGTACCTTTATGCCGGTGGTCAACTTAACGACGTGGCTGCGTATGGTCACAAGAGCCCTCAAAAAGTAGGAAGCAGGCGTCCAAATAGGCTAGGAATTTATGACCTCACTGGTAACGTATGGGAATTCTGCTGGGATTGGTATGAGTCTAAGTATTCGCCTAAAAAGCCAGAAGGAGAAGTTGAAATCGGCCCGAAATCAGGGAAAACTCGCGTAATTAGAGGAGGAAGTTTCCGCGAAAGTCCTCAAAATCTGCGCATTACCAAAAGAGCATTCATTCCCCTAACAGAATCGAGACCAGACATTGGTTTTCGTCTTGCCCGGAATATTATCTTAGGGGATGTTGAAGCCTGGGGTCGGGTGGACAAAAACAATGTTCGCCAATTATTTGAATTCGTAAAGCGATATTCTAACTCGAAGTATCTCGATACTGCTATTCAGGAACTAAATCAGCAGGAAGAATCATTTTGGAATGATAATAAATCTTCGCTCTTGAAGATTGGCGATTATCGCAGGATTTATGATTCTAGTTCTACTATCAGTTTAAACAGAGCAAAAGTAAAGGAGGCCAGGCTTCAAGTTAAGCAACTCATCAAGGATTTTATGCCTAAAATGGTAAAAATACCTGTAAATCAGCCCAATTCAATGCATAAACACCAAAGTCTTAAAGCCTTTGAGCTTGCTGATTTTCCAGTTACTGCAAATTTATTTACCCGTTACATGCAAGAAAATTATAAAGACCAAAGCAAATTCCCCAATAGCACTCCAGCAATAAATATTACCTTCGTGGAAGCACTTAGATTTTGCAACTGGCTTAGCATTATTTATGATTTAACCCCAGTATATGATCTGGAGCAAGAAACAATAATCACTGTAAATTGGAATGCCAATGGCTATCGATTACCCAGTGAAAACGAATGGGAGTATGTAGCCAAAGGTGCGGATCAGCCTACTTCAAATCGATTCCCAGGAAGCGACAACTTATCAGAAGTAGGTGTTAATGGTACTGAGGCCCCTCAAGCCATGAATAAAAAACTTAGAAAACCTGTCAGCAACACTCTGCCCATTTACGATTTGGCCGGAAACGTTTGGGAATGGTGTATGTCCGAAAGCAATGATCCTGATAAAAATAAAATCATCAATCTTAATCGTTACTCAAATCGACCTATTCGAGGCGGTTCATATCAGAGCTCGGTAGAAAGCTGCGAGATCGGTGCACGTAAAGAGTTTCTCTTCAATGCAGAAAGTGAAGAAATTGGTTTTCGAATAGCCCGTACGCTGTAGATTTTCAGGTTTTCCGTTTCCGTTTTTTTTGAGCAGAAGTCAACCTTTGTTGGTTTTGATTTTTTGTCTTCGCATCATAAAAAAGGATCAAATTGTCAAGATCTTGCACTTTTGCTTTGGCAGTATCGCCTCTAATATCAAAGGAGAATCCTTTTACCTCAGTAGAATCGAATATTTGAAATTCAACATCAAATTCATCCTTTTTTCCTTCTGCTGGTTTGATTATCCATTCTTTAGATGTTTTTTGAAAATTGATGCATTCTTTGTTATCCAATAACTTTAAGGTGTCTATAAACTTCTGGAGACTTTCCGCTTTGAAAGCTACCCACTCGGTTTGTAAAGCTGGAGCTTCAGTTACAGATTGGATGCCTTTTGGGGCCTCAGCTGGCTTAGAAAAAAAGTCCTCCTTATGCAGTTTAAGCAATAAAACAGTGAAAAAACAACAGATCAAACAACAAATAATCCATTCTAAAATTGGTCCCATTTTTATTTCCTTATTTCCCATGCTGCATGTATTGAGTAAAGGTTCTGGAATTAGTTATCATCTTCAAAATATTCTCCCACTCTTTCATTGCCCAAAATGAATTTGGATCGCCCTTGTAATTATCAACTGAGATAAAGATAGAGTAAAATCTAAGGCCAAATTTAGGGTCTTTTAATTTATTCAAATCAATTATATTCTGATCATGAATTGGTTGATTGGTAATAACAAGCATCAAACGTTTTGACCGCTCTTTATCTACTGCATCACCTCCTTCACCTGTCGTTCCTGTTTTAGCATAACAGTAGTATTTAGACTTTAATAAACTATCAGCAAATGGCTTCAATCCTTGCGCTGTTCCTTCTTGAATTGTATTGCGCATACCTCCATAAATGTAGGATTGATAAAATCGAAAAAGCTGTTCAGGTTTCTTCCAACGTTGATCCATAGAAAAATAAGCGCCTTTAGTGTTATATTGAGCATCTACTTCCCGAATAAAAGCTCGGTATTGTCGGTTAAATGAGTATAATTTCCCCCCCATCTCCGCCATACTCAACGGTGTAACTTCGATAGGATAGCCACCTACTGCTGGATTTGTCAAACCATTGACCTCAATTGGAGCAGCATCTCTACGCTCTGCATAAAAATTAGGGCGAGGTGGAAAGGCCCAAGTGAATAATCCCAATTTTTGATTCACAGGATTAAAAAAGGTTTTAGCCAAAATGGAATGTTCCCTATCATTCGAATCAATACCCATTGGCGAAAAAACTCCATATTTACTGGGTTGCGGATCAATACTAAAATTGCTATACAAGCCAGCCGACAGGATAGACGATCGTTGACTAAATTGGGGCCAGTTTTCTATTTTAAAGTGATAGTTCTTACCCATGTATTTGATAGTCGGAAATCGATACTTTATGCTTATACTATTGTTGCTCGGCATCAAAACCTTATCTAGAAATTGCTCTACCTTTTTCTCTCGTTCTGCGTCTACAAAAGATCCAAGCATGATCATCGTTCCGTGGTATATGTTATTGGACTTAGCCAGGTATTTATCTGGCTTAAGGCCATTTTCTTCATTAGTCAGTTCCAAGTCACTGATGTTTTTCCAATAGTGTCCATTAAACTCATGCCCTGCAAAGTAGGCAAGTCCATTTGCCTTATCTTGGCCTCGTTTTAAGGAATCTGTAATGATTTGCTTATTTTGAATTGGAACAACAGACAAACCTTCCCAAGCCAAACGGAGCTTAGAAGTAATTGCGGCATAGGCGATGGGTTTAAAAGTAGAACCAACCCCAAATTCTGGCCGCTGGAGATTCATATTACCAAAAAAATCTCTTTCACCACGAAGGTCATAGTCAACATAAAGTTCGTTTTGAAAGCGATTTAAATCTTCTTGATTGTTAGGGTCTGTGTGTCCTCCATTGTAATCTCCCATTAATCTGATACGGCCTTTTCCGTCTAAAGCCACTATACTCACCTCAAACACAGGTTTGAGTCGTTGTTCAATTTGGTTTTTACAATCTTCTATTATCTTTTGTCCACCATTTCGCTTCAGCCTAGTATTTATATTATTTTTTAACCGCTCAACTTCCCTTTTTAGCGTCAAGTTTTTCTTCATTCTTGGTTCGAGTTTGAAATCATCATTAATAAAATTCTTGAGCTGATCTAAATCTTTACCATAAAGTTCGCTTCTTATCTTCTTCAATTCTTCAAACGTCTCCTTATCTCTAATGGGATTGGATATACGCTCAAGGTAAGTCCCTACTTCCATCTGCAACGCATAATCTAAGGTAGTAGAGTCACTTGCTAAAGCATCGATACGCTTCTCACCAGAAATAACAAGTTGATGTTGAAGAAGTTTCCCTATATTATAAGCCCACATAAGTTGATCACGCAATGGGTAAATTTGTCGATATGATCCATTTATCCACATATTGTCTACCAATGTTTTAGGGTATTCTTTGGTAAATAAAAAGTGTTTGATTTCTTTTTTGCTTTTCAAACTAATCAAGTCATCGGGCTTCAAAATGATGCAATTTCTATTATTTGTAGTTTTTTGGAATCTTCCATTAATGTAAAGTGCATTGTCATCTTGATTTTTGTATTCAATCAACAAAACCCGATTGCCATCCATGGTCCAAGATCCTGGAAATGAAAATGGGTGAATCCATGTAAAATTTGCACTGGATGAAGCTTTACCAGCTCTCAATAAATCATATACAGGCTTGTATTTAACTTTCTCCTCCTTATCTACAAATTTGCGAGAATACAGCTCCATGAGTCCCAAATGCAATTCTTCGGGTGCTGCATACAATTTGCCTTTCCAGTGTCTTTGGTCTTTGGTCTTTGGCGGTTCAACCGTATAGTACCTGCTGTTTACAGCAATATGGTCAACATTTTTATACTTACGCAAGTGTAAAAATGCATTTGGGTCTTTCTTATTCTTCTGGCTTTCTTTTTGCTGGCTATCCATGAAATAGGAGAGGGCTGACACCAAGTATTGAGGCTCCGCATCTGGCTGCTGCTCTTTGATACCGAATTCTTTAATTTGGTCATAAAAAGTTTGCAAATATTTTCCTGGATTATTTCGATATAGTATTAGAGAGTCTTTGTTTAGGGTATCTTGGAATGTTTTGAATTTAGGTTGTATCTGAGCCACAATTGAGTCCTGCATTTGCCGCACTACCAATCCTACGTTAAATTCCTCATTTGCTTTTTTTCTCAAACGCTCTTTCTCAGCGGGTGTTTTTCCAAGATAACTAATTTCATCTCTGTAAGTTCGTTCCGAAAAAAATACTGTAGATCCCAATATTAAGGTTGGAATTACTGCCCGAATGATGAATTGGCGATTGAATATAAAATGACTAAAATCAAGAGCAATACCTTTTTTTTCAAAAAAAGGTTCGGTATTGTGGTACAAAACAAAAGCAAATAAACCTAAAGTTTGTACAACACTGACCAAGCTATTGATTGACAACAAAGGGAAATCTTGCCCAAAAAAAGTAAAGCGATTGGTTGCGGTCATCCAGACAAACAGTGCAGAAACAAATAAAAACAAAAAAATCCCAAAATGACTATACTGCAAAACAGGCTTCATTACTGCAGAACGTGAATGATAAAAAACAAAGCACAACAATAGCCAAGGTACCAACAATAAAATGGGCAACAATGAGCCATGTTCAGCAATAAGATAACGGGGTACTACCAAATCGCATAATTGAGTAGGGTAAGTAGCTCCTTGGTCGGTGTCTGGTGCACGTTGAAAATAATGCCCATCCCAGAAATCATTTAAGTCCGGACTATTTTGTTGGTAAAAATTGATTAACCATTGATTCAAAGCGGATCGTAAAATCTTATCCGCTTCCCCACTGTTGAACTGCCTGGCTATAAGTACTTCTCCAACTGAGCGATTTAGAACTTCGGCCCGGTATTGAATCCGGTCTATTTTTTCTTTCAATAAATCTGACATTAATCCAGAAACTAACAATGTAATCAAGAGGAACATAGAAAAATAAACAGTTGTTTTACGTTGGTTCCGCCATTCATTGTATGCCAATGCGAATAGCAAAACAATTGAAGAAATAAGTATAATTGGTGAACGTGTTTGTTTTAGAAACCACACAAAAAAGTCTATTAACATAGGATGGTTGTAGATAATAAAAGCTAATATAAAGACCCATAGCAGCAGATAAAAATCAAAATTAATACTTTTTAGTCTCCATAGAATAGGGGTAGTTCTCCAATATAGATATTTAATTCTTTGTTTTTTGATGAATATATTGATTCGCGATAGTAGATAATCCTTACGTCCTAATGTGAGTGAAACCATAACTTTTGCCAAGCCAAACAGGAAAAACATTACAGAATATCCCGCATCCAAAAGGAAGATGACTATACCAACCGCCAAAAATAACAATATACGGAGTCGATCCCCATTTTCGAAGATAGCATCACTTGCTTTTCTTATCATATTGATGCGCTCATTATTAAACGAAAATATTTGCGTAATTTTGAATACATTTTTCCATATCCAATAATATGCACTAGATAAAGGGTGAATTCGTTTTTTCCAGTTTTTAATGATATAATCATCGAAAAAAAAGTAATAACCAATTGGTGCTAAAATCGCAAAAAAACGTTCCAACTTATCGTAGACCCCATTGAAAATAAAAAAAATGGGTAAACCCGTTATAAAGACTATCGACAAAACAACCTCCGGACTGGTAATTATTCTAAATATGCCAAGAACAAATTCAATCAGCTTTACAAGAAATTTAATTCTCATTAAAAGATTTGTAATACTATAAAAAATCTTTTTTATGTAAGATACCCTTGCGATAAATTCATTTAAAACGAACCGGATCATTGTGAAATATAAAAGAAACGCCCCTAACGGAAATATTGTGTTTTCATATAAATTTTTCATGCCTTTGTCCAAATCTAGGTAACGCTCATATCCAATATCTAAAGGAATATAGGTACTAGTTCGCCAAATTAAGAAAGAACGTAAGGCTATAAAAACATACAACACAACGTAAATTGCCATTTCAATTCTTGTAACATTACTCGGATGATAATTAATCAAATAGCGAAATAATACCAAGAGAAGAAAAATCATAAGGTACCAAAAAAGGCTTTCAACTTTTAAATCATTTGCATCCAATACGTTGGAGAACTGCATTTTCCAATATACTTCCGAGCGATTCGGCGCGTTTGTATTCCCTCTTATGCTCGTACACAATTCAAAAGGTTCATTGCTGTGGATTATTTTAGATACACCACTAATGTTTGCTGACATCGTATTTTTAAAATCTAAAAGGCTGAACTGCATTGCTTGCCTACTCGCCCGCCCTGAATGATAGGTCACTTGGGCATCTATCGCATTGAGATTATCTTCATCTTCAAACATATTAAATAAATAACCTCCTTCATTTTTCACCAAGCCATTCGAATGTTTTTGCTGACTAGCCAGGGCAATTGAGGCGGTAATAAACAACTTGTATGGCGTTGAATCAAATTCTCCCTCTACAGAAAAATCTTGATCATTCCGCAAGGGGTATTTTTTTGACAACAGATAAAGTAATTCTCCTTTGCTTTCGGTTGAGTTGGTAACCGATCGATTCTTAAGAATAAAAATATCTGCCCTCCGGTCTGGTAGTCCAATTAAAATTTTTGCCCCGTAAGAAAGTTTCTCTGTTTCTGTTCTTTCTTCTTCAGTTGCTGGGGTAATCAGTTTGAATTTTGTCTTTATACTTTTCACTTCAACTCCTGATCCCCAGGGATTTACCACAATATCACGAAGTAAATAAATGTCCGTCCCGGTCTCTTCACTCAGACGACCTAACTCAATGCCTTTATAAAGTTTTGTCCTGATGCTATCAATTCGTTGGTTCTGAGTTACACTATCACTTTTAAATGTTTCAACAGTATAAAAGTCACCCGGTGAATTTTTCTCCTCTTTCTTGATAATGACCTTGTAGCTTATTGTATCATCAATTGTAAATGAAGCTACCAGCTTTTGGCCTACTTCCTTGAAGTTGGTAATGTTTTTATTAAAAAGGGTATCCAAAACATATTGTTCTGGCCCTGAACCGTCTCCTATTGTATCTGGTTTATGTATGTATATGGGGGTACTGATGCCTTTTCCTTTAAGTTCAAATTTATTATTTTCAATCTTGAGGCTCAACTGGCCAGGTTGCTGATCAAAGAGGGCTTGTTTTGGATCTTCACTATCAAAAAGCACCAGAGAATTAGTAAAACTATATCCTAAATGTTCAAATAAATGCTGATCCGCATCACGCATAATTTTAAGTGGAGGGTAGAAATAGCTGTATAAAGATAACTGTGTAATAAGACTCAACAATACAAAAGCGCCAAGGAAAATATT
>JAIYAV010000065.1 GCA_027488855.1 Saprospiraceae bacterium | reverse complement strand
TTTGTGATTACGCAGGTGGAGTTGCTCGAAATTTTTGTGGATGGCATCACTGGGCTACACCGGGTATTTTGGCCACTTTTGGGCGGTTTTTACACCTTTGTGATCAGTTTTATTGAGGTTTTATCGGTACTGGCCCTGGTGGCGACGATCGCCTTTTTGGCTCGGCGCAACATCCTGCGCCTGCCGCGCTTTCACAAACCAGAGATGAAAGGTTGGCCCTTTAAAGATGCCAATTATATCCTTTTTCTGGAGTTGGCCCTGATCTTCTTTATCTTTTTGATGAACAGCGCCGATATGGCCCGCCATCAGAATGAATATGGATTTGCGGTGAGCCAGTTTTTGTCGCCAATCCTGGACGGCACGGGTGATGGTACCCTACATTTGTTGGAGCGTATCGGTTGGTGGGGGCACATTCTGGTGGTGTTTGCCTTTTTGAATTACCTGCCTATTTCCAAACACTTGCACGTCATTTTGGCTTTCCCCAATACCTACTTTGCCAATTTGCAACCGCGTGGTGAGATGGAAAACATGCCCGAGGTGATGAACGAGGTAAAAAACATGTTGGGTTTACCAGTCGAAAACACGGGTGTTGAAGTCAACATGGACAACCTCGAATTTGGGGCCAACGACATTTTTTCCCTTTCCTGGAAAAATGTGTTGGATGCATACAGCTGCACCGAATGTGGCCGTTGCACCTCCGTTTGTCCGGCCAACCTGACGGGTAAAAAACTCTCGCCGCGCAAAATCGTGATGGACATCCGTGACCGTGCAGATGAAATTGGCAAAAAGCTCGACAGCAAGGATACGCAATACGCCAAAGACAAATCACAAGCCCTTAGCGCTGCCAACTTTGACGATGGCCGCAGCCTTTTCGACTACATCAGCCGCGAGGAAATTCACGCCTGCACCACTTGTAATGCCTGTGTGGAAGCTTGTCCGGTGCTGATCAGCCCATTGGAGCCCATCCTGAAATTGCGTCGTTACGAAATACTCAGCCTCTCTGAAGGCCCTTCAGAATGGCTACCGATGTTCAATAGCCTGGAAAACAACGGAGCCGTATGGGCGATGTCGGTTGAACGGGAAGCCTGGAGTAAAGAGTGATGAATGATAAGAGATGAATGATGAATTGGCTGCCGCAGCGTCTTTGTAGCCAATTTCATCATTCATCATTCATCATTCATCATTCATCATTCATCATTCATCGTTGACAATTCATCACTCATCATTCATAACTCATCACTCATGAGAGTGTACACCATGGCCGAAATGGCCGCCGAAGGCCGCGAGCCGGAAATATTGTTTTGGGTAGGTTGTGCAGGGAGTTTTGATGCTCGGGCACAAAAGGTGACCAAGGCTTTTTGCCAGATTTTGGATGCCGTGGGCATGCCTTTCGCCATTTTGGGCAATGAAGAAATGTGTACAGGTGACCCCGCCCGGCGTGCAGGCAACGAATTTGTGTTCCAGATGCTGGCCCTGCAAAACGTACAAACCCTGAATGGCTACAATGTCAAAAAAATAGTGACGGCTTGCCCGCACTGTTTCAATACCTTGAAGAATGAATACCCGGCTTTGGGTGGCAACTATGAAGTGGTGCACCACAGCCAACTCCTGCAAGAACTGATCAACACTGGTCGGATCAAAATGCAGGAAGGCGGGACTTTTAAGGGCAAAAAAATCACTTACCACGATTCCTGTTACATGGGTCGGGTGAATGGGGTGTACGAAGCCCCGCGCAGCGTATTGGCTTCCCTGGATGCCGAATTGGTGGAGATGAAACGTTGCAAAACCAATGGCTTGTGCTGTGGAGCGGGTGGTGCCCAAATGTTCAAAGAAGACGAACCCGGTGAAAAACGCATCAACCTGGAACGGGCCGAAGAAGCCCTGGGAACCGGTGCAACCGTAATCGCCGCCAATTGCCCTTTCTGCCTCACCATGATGCAAGATGGTGTCAAAGCCAAAGACAAGCAGGATGATGTGATGGTGTATGATTTGGCGGAATTGATTGTGGACAGCATGGTAAAAGGTTGAGGAGTTGAGAAAGTTGAGAAGTTGAGGCTACCGCAGCGTTTTTGACAAGGTAATTGTCAATGTCGCTGCGGTAGCCTCAACTTCTCAACTTCTCAACCCCTCAACTTTCTCAACTTCTCAACTTTCTCCAATGCACCTGAACACCCAAGCCGTTCACGCAGGCTATACCATCGAAAAGGAATTCGGTTCGGTGAGCCAGCCGATTATCCTGAGTACCACCTTTGAGCGAGAAAACGGAGTGCCGCGCGAGCACATCTACACCCGCAGCGAGAACCCCAACCGAATCAGTTTGGAAACCAAATTGGCCATTCTGGAAGGTGGTGCCGATGCCATTGCCTTCGCCTCCGGCCAAGCGGCGGCCTATGCGGCGTTTCAGGCCATTTTGGAACCGGGCGCGCACGTGCTGATCCCGGATGATTGTTACCACGGCATTCGTAGCCTCTTGTCACAAGTGTACCAAGGCTGGCAAATCAACGCTGAGGAAGTGGACATGAGTGAGGTGAGCAATGTGGCCGATGCCATTCGCCCCGAGACCAAGTTGATCTGGATCGAAACACCCACCAATCCAAAACTCAAAATATTCGACATTCAGGCCATTGCTAAACTGGGAGCTGAAAAGGGCATCATCGTAGCTTGCGACAATACCTGGGCGACGCCCTTCTTCCAACGCCCCTTTGAATTGGGTTGTGATCTGGTGATGCATTCTACGACCAAGTACTTTGGCGGGCATTCCGATATTTTGGGAGGAGCCTTGATTTTGAAAGAAAAGGGTGCTTTAGGTGCTCGTTTGCGCTCGATTCAAAGCGCCGGTGGGGGAGTACCCTCGCCTTTTGACTGTTGGTTGTTGAATCGCAGTCTGGCCACTTTTCCCTTGCGCATGCCCGTACATGCGAGCAATGCCCAGGGTTTGGCGCAGTTTTTACACGGAAAACCGGCCATCGAGCGGGTCTATTACCCCGGCTTGCCGTCTCACCGGAATCATGAAATAGCCAAAGCACAAATGCAGCACGGTTTTGGCGGCATGTTGTCCATCGAAGTGAAGGGAGGCAAGGAGCAGGCCATTCAATTGGCAGAGCACTTGCAAATATTTGCCCATGCAACCAGTTTGGGTGGGGTGGAGAGTTTGATTGAACACCGCCGTACTGCTGAGGGCGCAAATCCACGCAGCCCGGATAATTTGCTGCGGGTCTCGGTGGGGATTGAATTTATTGGGGATTTGGTGGCGGACTTTGAGCAGGCGCTGGGGAAGTTGTAAATCATTCCTGCACGTAAGTATTCGTTTCCTGTTGGTACTTCACAATATCCTTGGGAATACAAAATTGTTCCAACAACTTTGGTAGCGCCTGCTTGGCTGCTGCACTTTGCCGAAATTGCCAGTAGCGGTCTTTATTGATGGCAATAACGGATTCAAAATCAATCAGGGGCGCTGGATAATCCTGTCCAATTTTGCACTGATAAAAACTTTGTTCCATTTGAGTCATTTTCCAGGGCTCGGCTAAGTGCTGGGAGGGGACGTGCTGGAGTTCGGGTACCCATTTTTTGATAAAAACTCCCTCTGGATCATGTTTGTTGACTTGGGTACTCGGGTTGTAAATCCGCAAGGTGTGGTAACCCGTCAGCCCGGCCTGCATCTGGATTTGTGGGTAATGGATGCCAGGGTCAAAATCCAAGAACAAACGCGCCAAATGAGTGGCTATTGGCCGCCAATCCAACCACAAGGCAAAGGAAGCGAAAGACACCAACATCGCCCGCATGCGAAAATTGACCCAGCCATTGGCTTGCAGGCAGCGCATGGACGCGTCAATCATCGGGAATCCGGTTTGCCCCGACTTCCAGCTTTCCAGGAAAGGCCCCTCTGTCAATCGTTCGAGTTGATTAAAAACTGGATTGATCGGTTCAATTTCGATGCGCCAGTTGGATTCCAGTTTTTGGATAAAATGGGAACGCCACCACAGGCGCGAGCGAAAGTTTTTGAGGTTCCAATTGCCCGCATTGTGGGGCAAATTGCCTCTCAGCAGTTGCATGATTGCGCGTGAACTGATGCAGCCGTAAGCCAGGTAGGGTGACAAGCGGCTGCAACTGATGCGACTGGCGGCGGGTTTGGACAATTGCAGGCTGTAGTTTTTGCCCCGCTCTTGGAAAAAGGAATGGAGGTAGCGCCAGGCGGTAGTTTCGCCACCCGGTTGGAATCCTTCCTGGTAGGTTTGGATGGAGGCAGGGAGGGGCGGATAAGCCCATTGTTCCAGCAGATTTTTTGGAAGTTCCAGGGTGTTTAGCTGCGACAAATCGACCACGGCTAATGGTGCTTTGAAGTAGGTTTTCTCCAGATTTTCTACCCAGGCTCGCCGGTGTTTTCGCCCCCGGATGATGCCATCGTGGGGGAATTCACGGTATTGGATGCCACGGTCTAAGCACCATTTTTTGACGGCCTTATCGCGATCAAAAGTCAATTTGATGCCCGTTTCGGCGTGGCTGTATAGGTGTTGGATGTGGTAATGCTCGGCGAGGTTTGCCAGACTGGGAATCACTTCACTATGTACCCAGTAGATTTTTTTCTGGGAGCCTTGTAGCTGCTGTTGTAGGTCGAGCAGGCTTTCATGCACAAAACGCCAGTGGCGCAAATCCATTTCCGGGGCTGCCATCAGGCTGGGCTCAAAACAATACCACAACAAGCAGGGGATACCATCGGCAGCAGCCTGCGCTAGAGCGGCATGATCCTGTAAGCGGAGATCGCGTTTGAACCAGATGATGTTGATGCTGGGCTTGGACATGTAGGCTAAATGCCGGATTACTCAAAAGGTTCAATTTTAGAGCCGATGCAGCCCGGAAAACCTAGCCACTTCCACTGGCCGATCCGTACAAATAATATCCGCCCCAGCCTTAAAGGGAATATCAAAAACCCCATCACAACTTTTGATTGTGATGGGGTCCCATGTACCGCTGATTGCTTCAAAATCAAGCGGATACAGCTCCTGGATTGTCCTTGTCTCCTATCATTGCATTGAGATTGTCTCGGGCAATATCTGGAAAGGTTTTGCGCCCTTCAGAAGCATAGTCAGTGCCGAAATTGTCAGCTGAAATTTGACTATTAAGGGAATTATAGAGCACATCGCCGAGATTCGGAGTTGGATCGTTGGGGTCACTTTTGATGGGATCGATCATGATGTTTTGCTTCTCGTCACCATTAAATTGAACCGATGCCTGGATGAAGTTGACTGTAGGTGCGCTGCCTGCAACTTTGAGAAATCCCACGATCAGGATCATGTGATCATCCGTTATTCCGTTTACAAAATCGATCTTGCAGGACACAACCATACCGAGGTCGGTGGGCAATATTTTGGAAGTTTCGGGGCTCCAAGTTCTGTATTGGAAGCTGCTATTGCCATAAAGGAGATAGGTGTTCAAGTCGTCTTCTGGGGAACTCGGCCACGGATTTGATGATATGGTAGTGTAAAGCCCCAAATTGCTAGCAAATGTATCTCTGGAAAAATTCATTTTTTTGAATTGTAAGGTTGATAGAAATTGATTTTTAATTGTTGGTAGTCACCGCTGAAAAAGCGCGGCAAAGGGTCTGTGTACAAACAGCGACCATGTAGAACCGCCCGTCATTGGCCTCTGATATTTTGTAGAGTCCATTTGATATTTTGTTGAACACATCGCAGAAAGTATCAAATGCCTCGATGAATGAATTGGCGGCTTCTTCAGAGATTCCTGCGGTTTCGAGTGCACCAACAGCCCCCAGCACTTCGGCACTTACATCCACCGCTTTGATCACCGACTTGGGGATTTGTACTGCTCCACCTTGTTGGTACTCGTAAGATATACTGTTGAAGGTGCCATCAGAATTAATGACAAGATCCAACAACACCTTGTCGTTGTGACCAGTGAGGTCATAATCTATCCTGAAGGACATGGTCATCGTGGAGGAGTCGTAGCTCTGACCAGTGATTCGAATGTCATAACCACAGTCTTGCGTGGTGTAGTGGTAGTATGTACCGCTTGAATCCTGCTCCTGTACCGAATTGGGGAATTTACCGAAAAACGTGTCCTGATCGAAATCCAAATTCCAAGATTCATCCGGCTTCGCGTTGTAGAGCTTAAAACTCTGCATCTGGTTTTTCCAATCACCATCGGGCAGGCGAGGAACCTTATTGAGATCTGAATATACAACAGTATTGGGATAAATTCGCAGCGTACTACCGGAATAATTGACATCATTCCATATTTGTAACCATGCAGATGATCCTGTGGCCAACGACTGGATGTCATTTTTCATGTCCACATTATTGTTAGTGGGAAATTTGCAAGAGTTCAGGTCAGACTCAGAAACATTTGCTGTATATACAACTGTTTCATCGTTGAAATCTGTTCCGGTGCAAAAAATGGCATCGTGGGGTTGCAGATTTAGGTCGTTGTTTGGTGGCGTAGTGCTTTCATTCCACCAGGAAGGCTGGTTTGCATAAATGATGAAAGATTTAATCTCACCTTGCCAATTGTTACCATTCCGATTGGTTTTTTTGAGATCTTTGTTAGAAGCCGCGTTTTGACCACCAATCTTGAGATAGTTTCCAGTATAGTTGCTCTCATCCCAAAACACCAACCAGGTGTTGCTGCCAGTCTGCAGGGAGTCCCAGGCTGTGCTTGAGAAAGACCGGCGTTGTGCACCATTGAAGGTGTCAGATCTGCCACCATTTTTGTCGTTGTTCGAAAAAGTTACAGTTGCCATCGCGTATTGATGATTGATTGAATCAAAAACAGATTGGAGTTGTATGTTCCAATCCCTTGTCGAGTACAAAAGTAGACGCAGTGGAAAACATTAACATGCGTAGAAATGCCCATTTGTTAAAAGGGGTATTTCTACCCGGTACAGCAGGAACGAAGGAACGTATAGTTTTAATTGGAAGGTAGCGGTAGGCTACAGTGTTTTGTTGCTACCTTTTAACCCAAACTTGATTTATAATCTTGATAATCATATTGTCTATTTAACGTAAAGCCATTCTTTTCTGACCAAATACCGATCGCTGGATGTGGCAAGCCATTAAAAAAGCTGGATTTTACCATGGTATAGGGCATTGCATTTTTAAAGATCAAGGCATCGCCAATTTTCACTGGCGCTTTAAAATAATAAACGGGCAGGCAGTCGTTGGCCAGGCAACTATTTCCGCCAATTCGATACGCGAATTCGCCCTCCGTTGAGTGCTTACTGGCACCTTCAATTTCTGTTTCATGGGTGGGAAGTAGGGTGTCGGGCAGATGGGTTGCAAAGCTGATGTCGGTCATCAAGGTTTTTACGCCATGATTTTCAACCAGGTCTAAAACCTTGGCTCTCAGTATTCCTGCTTGCCAGACGATCGCTGTTCCCAGTTCGAGAATGAGTTGGATATGGGGATGTTTTTCTTTAAAACGCTGGATGATTTGATTGAAACGCTCGATCGGGTAATTTGCCTGTGTAAGCAAATGGCCACCGCCTAAATTCAACCATTTGATTTGAGGCAAATAAGGCTTTAAAACCTGTTCCAAATGATCAAGTAGCGCCTCAGTTTCATCTACCAGCGACTCGCAGAGGCAATGCACATGGATGCCCTCAATGCCTGCTGGTAAAGTTGTGGGCAATTGAGCCAAATCAATTCCCAAACGGCTGCCCAATTGCGAAGGATTGTAGCGTGCATCAGCAATGACCGAAAACTCGGGATTGATGCGCAATCCACAGGAGATTTTATGTGTTTTGAAGCCTTGAACTGAGGGATAGTACCGTTGAAATTCAGTTAGCGAATTGAATGTCAAGTGGCTTGAAAATTGCATGATTTCAGGGAAGTTGTCAGGATTATACGTCACACAATAAGTATGTGCGCGGGTTTTTAGCTCCTCAAAACAAAGCTGCGCCTCGTTACAACTGCTGGCCGCTGCGCCATCGAGGTATTGCCGCAGCAAGGGAAACACCTGCCACATGGCGAAACCTTTGAGGGCGATAAGAATATGGATTCCAGTGTTTTGGCGGATGGATTTGAGCGTTTCTAAATTTTGGCGTAAACGGTTTTCGTCGAGTACGAAACAAGGTGCGGGAATTTGTAAATAATCCATAAAGTCTATTGTGAAAAAAAAGTATTTTGAAAGGTAATAATACCATATTTTTGTAAAAAGTCATTTAAAACAATCGCTTTCCCACTATTAAAACCCATCAAAAAATGGAGCTTTTTTTATTCGTACCACTGGAAACCGGCATAATCGGATCAATCGTTTATAGCTTTATCGGGATCGTCATGGCGGTCTTGGCTACCAAAATTGTGGATTGGGTGACCCCAGGTAACCTGTTCCGCCAACTTGCGGATGAGAAAAACATTCCTCTGGCCATCTTTACGGGGATGTTTGTTTTGGGCATTTGTATCATCATTGCGGCCTCCATTGTAGGATAATGAGTATCCAATCAACCCTAAACTGCCCCCAATGCCGGGAGTCGATACCCCCAGTTTTAAAGGACTTTAAAATTGCAGGTTGTGCGGCTTGTGGCCAGGTATCGGCATTGAAAAAGGACGGCCAGCTGCACATCGTTCACAGTGCTCAGGCGGTGAAGCCCATGCAGCAAGAGCCATTTCAGTTAGGCAAACAGCTTCAATACCGCAACGTCAAGTATACTGTGGCCTCTGTTTTTGTTTACGAGGTCATTTATCAGGAGTGGGATTCAGAAAACTCAAAATGGGTTAAGGACAAAGGTCTTATCACCGAATGGTATGCCTATGACGATCAGCAGCGGCTTTTGACCATCATGAAGGATACGGATGAAAAATTTTATGTCGTATCCAATCCAGTTCCAGTCAAACTCGATGCTCCTTTTAATAAAAAAAATACCAAGGAGTATGGTCTGTACCAACTTCGAGGCTTTGCCGGAATGGATGACGCAGCACTCGAAACAAAAGGTTATTATCGCTCGTATGTCCAGTATACGCTTGAGTGTGCAAATGAAAATTTTGAAAATGCGGCCATTGTAAAGTATGAACTTACTCGATTGTCTTCAGTCCAGGTAAAACGGATGGTGGTATTGGAGGATGTAGAAAAACTCAAGGTTACCGAGGATTTTGCCACCAAAACTTATTATAGGAATCTTTTTGGGCTTGCTTTTGTGGCAATTTTAATTTTGCTGATTTTCAATTGGACGACGAACGGAGGCAGGGTGCAAACGAGCGATTACGTCAAATTTGACACTACTTTTACCGAGGGCTGGCCCGACACGGCTGTATTTAAACCCCAATTGGCCGGAACCTTTTATTTGATCGCAGACAAAAATTATCGATTCGCCGCAAGGTGTTACATGAGTGAAACCAATCAATATGTCGATTATTCGCTTACCATGGTTCGACTGCAAGACGCAATGGTGGTGAATGATGTCGCGTTGTCATTTTACACCGAATCGGGGAGAGACAATGAGGGTTATTGGGAAGAAAATTTGTTGCATGATCATTTCAAGTTTCAAGTAGAAAAAACGGGTAAGTACCAGATTTTTGTGGCGCCTGATTATGAAAATTTGTGGCAATTTCCCTCAGCAAGTTTAGAGATTCAGATTGAACCAGCGTCATACAGCACTTTTTACCTCTGGACGGGTGCGGTTTTTCTATTGCTCTTGTTGATATTTCAGTGGCAGCGTGAAAATTTAATCGCTTTTGCCAATTTGCCCCATGATACCATTCTTCACGACTTTTACGAATCGCTTCATGAAACCAATTAAAGATTACCTCAAAATACTCATATCGTTTTTAGCCGCATTGCTGATTGGTGGAAGTTGGTGGGCAACCGAGCATGGCTGGGCTTTGCCGCGCTTACAACTGCAACAACGTCCCATCTATCAAGATTGCCCACCTTGGCAGCGCGACGCCTTCAACAACTGTCCGCCTAAAACCCATCGTTTGCAATTGGGCGAAAGAGATTACCAAGACAATCGAGGCAAATAAAACCCATATGAACAAAGAGCAAAGCACCTTACTCCTCATTTCGCTGTTGATTTTATCTGCTTGTGCCATCTTGTACGAATTGTTGATCAGCACGGTCTCGACCTATTTATTGGGCAGCAGTGTTTTGCACTTTTCGATCACCATTGGTTTGTTTTTATCGTTTTTAGGCGTTGGGTCATGGCTTTCAAAGTACTTGAATGAGCCGCTTTTGCCTAAATTTATCTTTATTGAACTGCTTTTGGGCTTATTTGGAGGTTTTTCTGCTTTGATTTTGTACCTCGGCAATGCGTATTTCAATACTTATTATGGCCTACTTTTTAGTACCACCGCTTTGATTGGGACTTTGGCGGGGATGGAAATACCGCTACTCACCCGCATGCTTGAAAAGACCGATTCGTTGCGCTCACTCATTGCCCATGTGTTGACCTTCGATTATCTGGGGGCCTTGATTGCCTCCTTGTTATTTCCCTTGTTGTTCCTACCGCTTTTTGGGACGATGCGTACCGCTTTTATAGTAGGCCTGATCAATTGGAGCATTGCCATTTTTAATTTGCTTTTTTTTAAAAATGAGCTAAAAAAGGCGTTCAGCTTAAAAGTATTGAGTGTTTTAACGGGGATTGCGCTTGCGGCCGGGTTTTTTACTTCTTTTGAATTGATGGGTTTTGCTGATGCCCTGGCCTATCAGGACAACATTATTTTGACCAAACAAACGCCCTATCAACGCCTCGTGCTTACCCAATGGAATGACGATACGCGCCTGTTTTTGAACGGGAATTTGCAATTCAGCAGCGTAGACGAGTACCGTTACCACGAGGCACTCGTATTTATTCCATTGGCGATTGCGCAGAAAAGACAGATGAATATCCTGATTTTAGGCGGTGGCGATGGCTTGGCCTTGCGCGATGTTTGGAAAATGGATGCCTTTTTTACAAAAAACAACCCTGACCACGCCATTGACAGCGTTGACCTAGTGGATTTGGACAAAGACATGGTCGATTTGGCTAGAACAAACCCTTTATTTACAAAACTAAACGCGAGCGCTTTGGATCATCGCAAAGTACGTTGTCACTACACCGATGCTTTTGTTTTTGTTAAAAAGAATACCAAGCGCTACGATGTGATCATTATCGACCTGCCCGACCCGACGGATCCAGCTTTGGGGAAATTGTACAGCCGGGAATTTTATACCATGCTGCGGCAAAGTATAGCCGCCGATGGCCTGATTATCACCCAATCTACCTCGCCCTTTTTTGCGCGTGAGCCATTTTGGTGCATCCATCATACACTAGAAGCAGTTTTTCCAAGGGTTATTCCGTATCATGTACAGGTGCCTTCTTTTGGCGATTGGGGCTTTAATGTGGCCTTTGCCAATGCTTCCAGTCAACATACGCTTGAGGCGATCAACCTGCGTTTGACCGAAACCATCAGCAGCCCTTTCATTGAAACGCGTTTTTTGACTGAGAAAAACATCAACGCGTGTTTTGGTTTTGACAAAGACACCGATGAAATTCCAACGCCGGTGAATACGCTGGAGAATATGTCCTTGGTGCAGTTGTATGAGCGGAGTTATCAGAAGTTTAATTGAGGAGTGAATGTTTTAGCTCCGTTCCTGCGTCATTTTGCAAACATTCAAGCAATTTTTTAAAAGGAAAATTTACACTTTTTTGAATTAAATTAATCAAGTTTATGCCTTTATCCAATGGTATTTCTTTCGCTTTAGGCTGATTATTACAGAGAGGATTGTTTATTAACGCTAAAATGCAGACTATGCATACCTTATTGTCAGATTTAGGCGTAACCAATATTACGCTTTCCTCTTCGGAAAAAGCATTTTTAGCCAAAAATGGCTATTTGAACCTGGGCAAATTGCTATCAGACGAGCAGTTGGCGTCCATTCAGCAACGTTTGAAGGAACTCATGACCGAGGAAGGAGAAAATTCTGGTTCCGAATTAATGGATTCCCCCTACATCCGCCACCCCAAAGAAGAAGGTGCGGATAGATTGGCCGATTTGGTCAATAAAGGGACAGAATTTGATGTGTTTTACACCCACCCCAGGGTATTGGCGGCCATGGCCGAGGTTTTGGGGGAGGAGTTTAAGTTGTCCTCTTTGAATTACCGTGCTGCCAAACCAGGTAAGGGGCTCCAAAAATTGCATGTCGACTGGCATGAAGCAGTTAGTGTGGATGACTTTAAGGTATGTAATTCCATCTGGTTGTTGGACGATTTTTGTGAAGAAAATGGGGCCACCCGCGTTGTACCTGGTACCCATTTGACCGGGGAAATGCCCCAGGATGTTTTAGCTGATCCATTGGCAACCCACCCCAAAGAGGTGTTGATTGAAGCGCCAGCTGGTTCCGTCTTTATTTTCAACTCGCATACTTGGCATGGAGGAACCAACAACAGAACCGAACAGCCGCGTCGCGCCATCCACAGTTATTTTTGCCGAAAAGACCAACCTCAACAGATTGATCAAAAAAGATACATTCAGGCCCAAACATTGGAGCGTATCTCACCGATGGCCAGGGTGATTTTGGACGTTTAACTTGGTAGCCTTCATAGGGTTTTCATCAGCAGTTCAATACAAAATTTAAAAGTATGCATCAAAAATACGTGCTCATTACGGGCACTTCCTCTGGAATCGGAGCAGCAACTGTAAAACTATTGGCCAATTCTGGCTACACCGTTTTTGCCGGGGTTAGAAATGAAAAGGCATTGCAAAACTGGAGGCAAAATAATCATCCTCATATCATCCCGCTGCGACTCGATGTTACGCATACCAAAGCCATTGAGGATGCCTATCAGGAAGTAGCAAAGACCGTTGGAGAAAATGGTTTGTATGCCCTCATCAACAATGCGGGCAACTGTATCGGCGTACCCACCGAGTTATTTGAAGAGGAAGCAGCCAAACACCTAATGGAAACCCATTTTTGGGGCATGGCCAATTTGTGTAAAGCATGTATTCCCTTGTTGCGCAAATACGCCCAGGCTAGTGGATCAAGTGCCAGGATCATCAATGTTGGCTCGGCGGGCAGTATTTCTTCCTTTCCATTTATCCAATTTTACAACGCTGCCAAGTTTGCAATTTTGGGCTTTACCGATTCTATTCGATTTGAGCTGGCACCACAAAATATTCTCTGTTCAGCCATTCTGCCAGGGGCGGTAAAAACAGAGATCTGGAACCGAGCTGAGGAAAGCATTAAAGCCAGCGTGCAGCAATTATCCACTGAGGGTGCTCACTTGTACCGGGACAACATTACATCTGCCCTCCAGCTTTCCAACAAATTGGAAAACAAAGGGGTAAACTCGGAGGCGGCTGCTTTGGTGTATAAAAAAGTACTGGAAAGCCGCAAACCCAAGCTCAAATACTTTATTGGCGCCGATTCAAAATTGATGCATTGGATGGTGCGCTTCTTACCCGATTCCCTTCGGCACAGCATCATCAATACTCAGTTGAAGTTTAAAAAGACGCTATAGTTTTAACACCGCAGCAATAAGCTTCTGGCGCAAGGGGCCGAGGTCGTAATAAGTACCTTTGGCTGTCAAGCCCATGTTCTGCCGGTTGATGAGCACAATCAGGGAAATATTCGACTGGGGCACTACCACAATGCTGGTCCCGGTGAATCCGGTATGTGCAAAAGTGCCTGCGGGGGCGTTTTTCATGACCGGATTGCTGGTGTCCATCATCCAACCCAGGCCATTGTTGAATTGGTCTTTGCTCAAAAACTGCTCGATGGTTTGTGCGGAAATGAATTTTCGCTCGCCCAACTTACCTTTGGCCAAGAGCATATCTACCAATTTCTGCAAGTCACCCACCGTGGAAAACAGGCCCGCTGCCCCAGAAATGCCTCCGTTCGCATACCAGGTATTGCCGTCGTTGACTTCACCTTTCAAGGTATAATTGCGCCAGCCATCCCATTGTTTGGGGTCCAGGTCTTTCACCGTGAAACCAAGCGAGGCCTCGTAAACCATTCTTTTTTCGTAGGGATTCCCGTGGGAGGTGGCCGCAATTTTACTAAACCCTCCCTTTTTCAACGGATTATAAGTTGTGTGCGACATTCCCAGAGGCTTAAATACCTGTTGGTCCAGGAATTGCTCCAACGGCATTTTGGATACCTGCTCGATGATCTGGCCTAAAAGCACAAATCCCAAATCGCTGTAGCGGCGCTGTTTTCCCACTGGAAAAGCCATCGGCAGTTCCCCAATGAGTCGATAAGTCTCTTGCTTATTGGAGGCCCGATAATAGAGCGGATACCATTCCCGGAGCCCAGCTGAGTGGCTGAGTAAGTGCCGAATGGTGATTTTGCTCTTTTCAGGGGTATCAAATGCAGGAATGTATTTGACAACTGGATCATCGACTTTGAGCAATCCTTGGTCCAACAACAACATGATAGCCGTGGTGGTGCCCACTACTTTGGTCAAGGAAGCCAAATCGTAAAGGTGTTCAAGTGTGGTCGGCTCGGGATTGGGAAGGAGCTGGTGCTGAGCGTTGTATTTTTGGGAAAGCCCGTACGCACGTTGGAAAAGGACTTGTTTGCCTTTTTTGACCTGAATAACTGCACCCGGAATCTTGTCCCCTTTTACCTCACTTTGGAGCAAACTGTCCAAGGTTTTGAACTTTTTTGCGGTGGCTAGCTGGGGGGAAGAGGCTGGTTTGGATTGGGAAAAAACGAAAATGGTTGGGGCTAAAAGCAAAAATAAAATAAGGTGATAAGGCATGATGGCTTGGATTTGTACCTGCCCGAAAATAGATTCTTTTTTTGATTCTACAGGTTTTACCATTATGATTATTCCCTTTTTTTGAACAAAATGCAAATAAAACTATCTTGCACCAACAAAGCTCAATGATGGAAGATCAAGTAGACATGCTTCACTGCAAATCTTGTGCAGCGCCCCTTTCTGGTGTGTATTGCGGGCAGTGCGGACAAAAAGTAATCCAGCGTCGCGTCACCATGCGTGCAATTTTTGATGACATTTTTAGTCAGATCAGCAATGTGGATCATGGGCTTATTTATACCTTTTTGATGTTGTTTAAAAAACCAGATCAGGTAGTGCTGGATTACCTTGCTGGTAAAACGATTAAATACAGCTCTCCATTCAAATACCTGATTTTTTGGTCGGCTGTTTCTGCATTGATCTATATTGGATTTGGTTTTTATGATCAACAAATAGCGGGTATGGACAACTTCATGCAGCCAAGTGAAGACCAAAAAGTAAATGAATTCACTACGCTGTACAACGATTTGATGAAACAAAACTTTCAACTCGTTTCCATCTTGTACATCCCATTTTTTGCCATTTTTACCCGGTATTTTTTCAAAAAATCGGGGCTCAATTACGCCGAACACTTGGTGGCTAATGCCTATTTCAGCGCCCAGGCATCAATCGTGTTTATGCCAATTCTTCTATTCAACTTGAACATGGATTTGATCACCACGCTGAGCATGTTGATTATGACCTTCTATTATACTTACGCCAGTCACAAGCTGTTTAAACAAGGTTGGCTTACTGCTTTTTTCAAAGTGGTCATGATCTATTTGTTGAGTATATTTTTATTCGGTCTCGTGGCTGCAATTGTGCTTGTGCCGATTGTTTTTTTGCGGAAATAATAAAATCGTGGCTGG